>CAYPQR010000261.1:0-4909 GCA_964412865.1 uncultured Intrasporangiaceae bacterium | reverse complement strand
GTGAGTTGATGTTCTTCGCGGGCCTGTTCGCGATGTACTTCACGATTCGATCGGTGGCAGGCGACCTCTGGGCAGATCGCACCTCGCACCTCGAGGTCGGATTCGCCTTCGGCAACACGCTGATCCTGGTGATCTCATCGATCTGGTGTCAGCTCGGCGTGTTCAAGGCGGAGGCGGGCATCCCCTCACGCACCGGCAAGGTGTGGGAGATCGGCAAATGGGGTATGCGCGAGTGGTATGTCGTCGCCTTCGTCTGGGGTGCGGCCTTCGTCTCCGGTCAGGTGTGGGAGTACTCCAACATGTTCGGTGAGGGCATCTCGCTCAACTCCGATGCCTACGGCTCGATGTTCTACATGACCACCGGCTTCCACGCACTGCACGTCACCGGCGGCCTGATGGCGTTCCTGATGATCATCGGCCGCACCTTCGCCAGCCGTAAGTTCACGCATCACCAGGCAACGGGTGCGATCGTCGTGTCCTATTACTGGCACTTCGTCGACGTCGTGTGGATCGCCCTGTTCGCCACGATCTACCTGCTCCAGTGAGGCGCCCGCCCATCATGAGCGATTCCTCATTCCCAACGACGACAGGACGTCTCTCTTGAGTTTCCTCGCAGCGCGCCGCCGGCATCCGGCCGCGATCGTCATCGTGCTCCTCTTCGGACTCATCGTCACCGGTGGACTGTATGCCGTGCTCGCACCGGGCAAGGCCGACGCCGCAGCCAAATCGGCCAGTGACATCAAGGCCGGTCGGCACTTGTTCTTGTCCAACTGCGCCACCTGTCACGGCATCAACGCCACCGGCGGTGACGGCGGGCCGAGCCTGGTCGGCGTCGGCGCAGCGGCCGTCGACTTCCAGGTCGGCACCGGGCGCATGCCGCTGCCGGCCCCGGGTGTGCAGGCCGAGCGCGGCAAGGTGCACTTCTCCAAGAAGGAGATCTCCCAGCTCGCGGCCTACGTCGCCTCGCTCGGCCCCGGCCCGGCGATCCCCGACAAGAAGTGGACCAGTGGGGGCGGTGACATCGCCAAGGGCGGCGAGCTGTTCCGCGTCAACTGCGCGATGTGCCACAACTTCGCCGGCGCCGGCGGTGCCCTGACGCGCGGCAAGTTCGCGCCCAGCCTGATGGACGTCAGCGGAAGGCACATGTTCGAGGCGATGGAGACGGGGCCGCAGTCGATGCCGGTCTTCAGCAACTCCAACCTGTCCAAGCAGGACAAGAAGGACATCATCAGCTTCCTCAAGCACGTCCAGGAGGAGCCGAACCAGGGCGGGTTCAACACCGGCAGCATGGGCCCGGTGCCCGAGGGCCTGTTCGCCTGGACGATCGGCATCGGCCTGCTCGTCGGCGCCGCCGTCTGGCTCGGTCGAAAGGCGGCCTGATGACGACACCATCGAACTTCGAGAAGGACTCTTCCGTGAGCAACGACTCCGCCGCCGACGCGGAAACACAGGGGGCTCTGGTCGGTCTCGAGCACGGCGAGCCGCAACATGCCGGCACGTTGCCGGATCGTTTCGAGGATCCCGGCCTCCCCGAGCACGTCCACCGGCACGGCGACGAGGACGAGGACGCCGCCAAGCGGTATGAGCGGCAGGTCGCCACGCTCTTCGGCGCCTCGATGATCGCCACGGTGCTCTTCGTCGTGGCCTACTTCGCGATCGACAGCGACACCGTCATCGAACTGCCGATCATCGGGCGGACGATGGCCGTCCACGCGGCGCTGGGCGTCACGCTGGGGATCTCCCTGCTGTTCATCGGCCTGGGCGCCGTGCACTGGGCGAAGACCCTGATGCCCGACACCGAGGTCGTCGAGGAGCGGCACGAGATCCGCTCCCCCGACGAAGCCCGCGAGGGTGCCGTCCACGTGATCAACGACGGGATCGAGGGTTCGCAGTTCAAGCGACGCCCGCTGATCAAATACACCATGGGTGGTGCGCTCGGCCTGTTCGCCATTCCGCTCGGCCTGCAGCTGGTCGGCTCACTCGGTCCGCTGCCGCACACCGACCTGGCGACCACGCTGTGGGATTCGCGGCTTCCCAACGGCCGCAAGCGACGCCTCGTGCGCGACCCCGACCTGACGGCGATTCGCATCTCCGACGTCACGCTCGGCTCGGTCTTCCACGTGCTGCCGGAGGGCATCGACCAGACCGAGAACCCCAACAACGAGAAGGTCAAGGCCGCGGTCAACCTGATCAGCCTGCAGGAGAACCTGATCAGGAGTCAGAAGGAGCGCGACTGGGGCATCGAGGGGGTCGTCGCCTTCTCGGCCATCTGCACCCACGTCGGCTGCTCGGTGGGGCTGTACGAGCAGACCACTCACCATCTGCTGTGCCCGTGCCACCAGTCGACGTTCGATGCGACCGACGACTGCAAGGTCGTGTTCGGGCCGGCCAAGCGGCCACTTCCGCAACTGAAGATCTCCGTCGATAATGAGGGATACCTCGTCGCCGACCATGGATTCGATCAACCCGTCGGTCCGAGCTTCTGGGAGCGCGCATGACAACTTCGGACACAGGACGCAGCACCGCAGACGCACTGCGCACCGACGACCGCACCGGCGCACCCAGTGGTGACGGCGGACCGGTCGGCACGATCGCCAACTGGGTCGACGAGCGGACCGGCGCCGCCAAGGGCGTGCGCTTCATGTTCAAGAAGGTCTTCCCGGACCACTGGTCGTTCATGCTCGGCGAGATCGCGATGTACTCGCTGGTCATCGTCCTGATCACCGGGACGTTCCTCACCTTCTGGTTCGTGCCGAGCATGGGTGAGACCGTCTATCACGGGTCCTACGTGCCGCTCGACGGCATCCACATGAGCGAGGCCTACAAGTCCACCGTCGACATCTCGATGGACATCCGCGGTGGTCTGCTGATCAGGCAGATTCACCACTGGTCGGCGCTGATCTTCATCGTCGCCATCATGTGCCACATGTTCCGCGTGTTCTTCACCGGAGCCTTCCGCAAGCCGCGTGAGATCAACTGGATCATCGGTCTGCTGCTGGCCATGCTCGCCATCGTCGAGGGGTTCGCCGGGTATTCACTGCCGGACGACCTGCTGTCGGGCACCGGTATCCGAGCCATGCAGGGATTCATCCTCTCCATCCCGATCATCGGCTCGTACCTGTCGTACTTCATCTTCGGAGGTGGCTTCCCCGGGGAGGCCATCGTCCCGCGGCTGTTCACCGTGCACGTGCTGCTGTTGCCGGCCCTGATCGTCGGGCTGTTCGTGGCCCACCTGATGTTCTTGATCATGCACAAGCACACGCAGTATCCGGGCCCGGGACGCAACGACAAGAACGTTGTCGGTTTCCCGTTCTGGCCGGTCTACACCGCCAAGGCGGGTGGCTTCTTCTTCATCGTGTTCGGCATCACCGCGCTGATCGCCGGCCTGGTGACGATCAACCCGATCTGGATGTACGGCCCCTACGAACCGACGATGGCCACCGCGGGTTCACAGCCCGACTGGTACATGGGGTTCGCCGACGGTGCGCTGCGATTACTACCCGGCTTCCTGGAATTCACGCTGTTCGGCCATACGTGGAGCTTCAACATCTTCCTCGGCGCGATCGCGTTGATCCCGATCCTGTGGACCATCATGGGCCTCTACCCGTTCCTCGAGGCCTGGGTCACCGGCGACAAGCGTGAGCACCACGTGCTGGACCGTCCGCGCAACCAGCCGACGCGCACCGGCCTCGGCATTGCCGCGATCGTCTTCTACGGCATCCTGTTCGCGGCCGCCGGCAACGACATCATGGCCGTGAAGTTCCATCTGTCGATCGACGACATCACCAACGTGCTGCGTGTCAGTCTGCTGGTGGGTCCATTGGTGTCGTTCTGGGTGACCAAGCGCATCTGTCTCAGCCTGCAGCGCAAGGATCGCGAGCTGGTCCTGCACGGCAAGGAGAGCGGACGGATCGTGCGGACCGCCGAGGGCAAGTTCTTCGAAGCACACGAACCGTTGACGGAGTTCGAGCGCTGGCCCCTGGTCGCCTTCGAGGCCCAGCGGCCGATCGAGCTGCCGGCGGACGTCGACGACAACGGGGTGCGCAAGCCCGGCTCCGCCGCCGATCGGGTGCGCGCACGGGTCTCGCACTTCTACTTCAGCGACCGTGTCGAGCCCGTCACCCCCATGGAGTTGGCTGCCGCCCACCACGACGGGCAGGCGGACGAGGCCATCGAACCCGAGCTCGAGGAGAAGGTGCTCGAGGGCGCCCACCCGACGGAGTTCGCCGGCCACATGCACGGTGGCGCCGAGGAGCTGGAGGACAGCAACGCCTACGCCCACCAGCCCGTCGACGACGACGAGCAGTGACCGTGTAGCCGCACAGCCGACGTGCGAGAGGCCGACCGCGTTCGCCGCGGTCGGCCTCTCGCATCTCCATGTCTGCGCCTCCCCCCATGCCGACGTCACTGTGCGCGCCTGCGCCTAGGCTGTGGGCATGCCGGTGCACATGTCACGGGCCCAGTTCGAGCAGGCCGTCGACGACGCCCTGGGCCGCATCCCGCAGAAGTTGCTCGATCGAATGGACAATGTCGCCATCATGGTCGAGGAGGAGCCGGATACCCGGGACCTCCCGGATGGGCAGACGCTGTTGGGACTGTATGTCGGCACTCCCCTACCCGACCGGCTCGACGCCTGGGGCTATGGATCGCTACCCGACCGCATCCTCATCTTCAAGGGCCCACTCACTCGGATGGCCCGTGACCGCGAGGATCTTCTGCACCAGATCGAGGTGACGGTGCGGCACGAGATCGGGCACCACTTCGGCATCAGTGACGACCGGTTGCACGAGCTCGGCTGGGGTTGAACGTCCCGTGAGCGGATGCCCCGCGAGCGTCAGAGTAGCGCCAGGATCTCCTGGCTGGTCGAGTAAGCGGAGGAGCGAAGTCGGGGTCCCCGCGAAGTATTCGG
>CAYPQR010000260.1:0-4922 GCA_964412865.1 uncultured Intrasporangiaceae bacterium | reverse complement strand
CGGCGGTCTTGCCGACGCCGGGGTCGCCGATCAGCACGGGGTTGTTCTTGGTGCGCCGGGAGAGCACCTGCACCACGCGGCGGATCTCGGCGTCACGGCCGATGACCGGGTCGAGCTTGCCCTCTCGTGCGATCGCCGTCAGGTCGGTGCCGTACTTCTCCAGCGCGTCGAATGTCCCCTCCGGGTCGGCGCTGGTGACCTTGGCCCCGCCTCGGGTCTCCGGAATGGCCTTCTCGATGGCGTCGGCCTGCAGGCCGAAGTCGCCGGTGCGCGCGAGCGCCAGCAGCAGATGGTCGGTCGAGACGAAGGTGTCGCCCATCGCCTCCATCGACTGCCGCGCCTGCTCCAGCACGTTGGACAGGGCACGTGACATCGTCGGCTGAGCCACCGAGGCTCCGCTGGCCGCGGGCAGCGACTTCAGCGCCTGCTCGGCGGTGCTTCGCACCTGCGCCAGGGGCGTGCCGGACGCCTCCAGCAGCGGCGCCGTCGTGCTGTCGGTCTGGTCGACCAGCGCGGCCAGCAGGTGGGCCGGTTCCAGCTGCGGGTTGCCCGCGGTCGTGGCCCGCTGCATGGCGTCGGCCAGCGCCTCCTGGGCCTTGGTGGTCAGCTGTAGTGCCACGTAGATCTCCTCGTCGTCGAAGTGAAGTGTTGCAGGTATGCCGCCGGCTCATCCTGATCCGTGGGCCGGCGACATACGCTCCACCCGATTCAACGGGCGCAAAGTTGAGTCTATTCCGCTCAACCTGCGTCTTCCGGCTCCCATTCGAGCAGACGCACGGCGCTGACGTGGGCCACGTGGTCGTGCATGGCGCGCTCGGCCGCGTCGACGTCGCCGGCGCGGATGGCGTCGGCAACCTTCACATGATCGGCGTATGAGCGGCTCGGCCGGCCCGGCTGCCGCAGCGATTCCGCCCGGCTCTCGGCGATCGCCTCGCCGATCTGGGCATAGAACACGGCCAGCAGCCTGCTTCGCGCAGCCGCCACCACGGCCGCGTGGAAGCGGCGGTCACCCTCCATCGGCAGTTCGCCCGCCTCCACCTGGCGATCCATGAAGTCCAGCGCACCGTCGATCGCGGCGAGATCCGACTCGTCACGACGGGCGGCAGCCAGGCCCGCGACCTTGGTCTCGATCGCGTCTCGGGCGTCCAGGATGTCCGGCAGCCTCTTCTTCCGCGCGATCAGTTCGGGGATCGGATCGGCCTGCAACCGGTCGGTCAGCAGGTAGATCCCGCCGCCGTGACGCGCCTCGACCAGACCCTGCACCTCGAGAGCGACGATCGCCTGGGCGACGGAGGCTCGGCTGACCCCCAACCGATTGGCGAGCTCGCGCTCGGTCGGCAGGCGGGCGCCGGCACTCAGCCCGGAGGTGGCGACGTGCTCGGCGAGGCGGTCGATCACCTGCTGGTACAGCCGAGTTCGCCCCACCGGGCGCAACGTGTCCGACATGCCATTCCCCTCCTATCGCGTTTCCAGTCTCTCAGACTCTTGACGTGACGTACGCCACTAGGACAATATGCCGGTCAGTGGCCAAGTGGCTTAGCCAATTATGGAGGTGCAGGTCATGACCGAGAAAACCGACCCCGAACGGCGTATTCAGCAGCGGCGCGCCGTCATCGCGAGCACCGTGGGCACGACCATCGAGTGGTACGACTTCTTCCTCTACGGAACCGCCGCAGCCCTGGTGTTCCCAGGGACCTTCTTCCCCGGCAGCTCCGACTTCGCCGGAGTGCTCGAGTCGTTCGCCACGTTGTTCGTCGGATTCGCGGCGCGGCCGATCGGTGCTGCGATCTTCGGGCACTTCGGCGACCGCGTCGGCCGGAAGGCCACTCTCGTGATCACCCTCGTGCTCATGGGCGCCGCGACGGTGCTGCTGGGCGCACTGCCCGGCGCCAACACCATCGGACTCGCCGCACCGGTGCTCCTCGTCGTACTCCGCGTCCTCCAGGGCATCGGTGTCGGCGGCGAGTGGGGCGGCTCGGTGCTGATGTCGATGGAATGGGGTTCCAAGAAGCGCCGCGGCCTGATGGCCAGCTGGCCACAGCTCGGCGTGCCCATCGGGCTGTTGCTCTCCACCGGGATGATGAAGCTGATGGGCCTGACCACCAGCCCGGACGCCTTCGACGCGTGGGGCTGGCGGGTGCCCTTCCTCGCCAGTTTCGTGCTCGTGATCATCGGCCTGTATGTGCGCCTGCGCGTGCAGGAGAGCCCCGAGTTCTCGCATGTCAAGGCGACCGAGCGGATCGAGCGTCAGCCGCTGATCGAGGTCATCCGCCGGCATCCCCGCGAGATCCTGACGTCGGCGTTCGTGCGGATGTCGGAGCAGGCGCCCTTCTACCTGTTCATCACGTTCGTGCTCGCCTACGGCACGAAACATCTCGACCTGAGCAAGTCGTCGCTGCTGACCGACACCCTCATCGCGGCCGCGCTCGGACTCATCTCGGTGCCCCTGTTCGGCCACCTTTCCGACCGGTACGGCCGCCGGACCATCTACGGCCTCGGCATCGTATGCACCGCGCTGTTCGCATTCCCCTACTTCGGCATGCTCAACACGCAAAGCAGCGGGATCGTCCTGCTGGCGATCGTGCTGTCGCTGGTGTTCCACGACATGCAGTACGGCCCTCAGGCCGCGCTGATCGCCGAGAGCTTCGGCACCAACCTGCGTTACTCCGGTGCCGGCATCGGTTACCAGCTCGCGTCCGTCATCGCGGGTGGTCCGGCACCGCTGATCGCAGCCGCGATCCTCGAGCGCACCAACTCCAGCGTCGGGATCAGCTGGTACATCGTCGGCTGCTGCGTGCTCGCCTTCACGGCGCTGATGCTGATGCCCTCGCGTGCGACCGCGAAGGTCGACGCGCCGGTGATTCGCACGACGGAGGCGGCGTGAACTCGGCGGCGGTCTGGCAGCGCCATGACGGAGCCCTGTCGGGGATCCGTGTGCTCGATCTGTCACGCATCCTTTCGGGGCCGTTCGCGTCGATGATCCTCGCCGATCTCGGTGCCGATGTCATCAAGGTGGAGGTGCCGGGCCGCGGTGATGACACCAGGCATTGGGGGCCGCCGTTCCAGGGCGAGGATGCGGCCTACTTCCATGCGGTCAACCGCAACAAGCGATCGCTGGCCCTCGATCTGAAATCGGATGGCGGCCGATGTGCGGCCATGGCATTGGCCGAGTCGGCGGATGTCGTGCTCGAGAACTTCCGGCCCGGCACCGCTGCGCGACTCGGGCTGGGGTATGACCAGCTCGCCCAACGCAATCCGGGCCTGGTCTATGGGTCCGTCAGTGGGTTCGGCCACACCGGGCCGCTGAGTTCGCGCGCCGGATATGACGCCATCGCACAGGCCATGTCGGGGATCATGAGCGTCACCGGCGAAGCCGACGGCGACCCGGTCCGCTTCGGCGTCGCGGGCGCCGATCTCGCCTCGGGCATGTGGGTGACCATCGGCATCCTCGCCGCCCTCATCGCGCGGCAGCACACCGGGCGGGGCCAACACGTCGACGTGGCGCTGCTGGACGGTGAGACGTCATGGCTGACCTATGTCGCGCAGAACTACTTCGCGACCGGCAAGACGCCTGGCAGGTTTGGGGCGGCCCACCCCAATATCGTGCCGTATCAAGGCTTTCCGACGGCGGATGGCCAGATCATGGTGGCTGTCGGCAACGACGCCCTCTGGCAACGGTTCGCGCCCGCGATCGGACTGGGGGACGAAGCGGACGACGAGCGGTTCTCGACCAACGCCGCGCGGGTGGCGCACCGTGAGGAGTTGTTGCCGATGATCGAGCGGTCCCTCAAGGAGAGATCCTCGGGCGAATGGACCCAGATCCTCACGGATGCGGGGGTGCCGGTCGGGCCGATCCACACGATTCCGCAGGCGTTGGCACAGCCTCAGGTGCTGGCTCGAGACATGGTCGTCGATCTTCCCCACCGCACCCAGGGAACGGTCCGCACGCTGGGGTCGCCCGTCAAGCTCTCGAGCACGCCGCCGGTGTTGCGACATGCCTCGCCGACGCTGGGCGAGCATACCGAGCAGATCCTGTCTGGCCTGGGGATGGGGCCGGCGGGTCCCGCCGAGGAGGTCGAGGGATGACGCGCATCGCCACCCATCAGGACGGACCCGTCGTCACGATCACCCTGGGTGACGGTCACCGACGCAATGCGCTGGGGGAACGAGATTGGAGCGTCCTGACGTCGACCATCACGTCACTGAGCAGCGACCCCGGAGTGTCGGCGCTGGTGCTGGCAGGGCACGGCGGCACCTTCAGCGCCGGGTCGGACCTCACCGAATGGGCCGGGGCCGGCACGAACGCGGTCGAGCGCTGCTTCGGCGAGATGGAGCGATGCTTCCGCGCGATCGAAGACGCACCACAACCGGTCATCGCCGCCGTCGAGGGAGCCGCGGCAGGAGCGGGCTGCCAACTCGTCCTCGCCTGCGACCTGAGCATGCTCGCACGCGATGCCCACATCGGTATGCCGATCGCGCGCCTCGGCATCCTCGCGTCACCGGCCTTCGTCGCGAGGGTGTCGACGCGAGTGGGCGCCACCCTGGCCGCCGACCTCTACCTCACCGGCCGGCTGTTGTCCGCGGACGAAGCCCTCTCCGCCGGGCTGGTCACGCGGGTGGTCACGCCCGGAGATGCGTTGCCCTCGGCGCGAACGCTGGCCGGACGGATGAGCGAGGTGCCGCCGGCTGCGACGTCCGCGGCGAAGTCGACGCTCCGGCAGGTCATGCGAACCGACCTCACGAGTGCGGGCAGCGCGCGGCCACCGAAGGTGTCCCCGCGAGACTTCGGGCCGGCGGTCAGGTCATTCCTGGCCCGGCACCGCGTCGGAGCCGTCACGGGCTGACTCCCAGCACTCGTGCGCGGAGGGCACTGGCCCTTCGCCGGCAAACCCGCGAGAATGAGATCCGAAGCCGCGGGTCAG
>CAYPQR010000259.1:0-4928 GCA_964412865.1 uncultured Intrasporangiaceae bacterium | reverse complement strand
ACAACGGCTACACCTTCGACCTCGACCGCATGGTGGCGCTGCACGGCAACACCGGACCGTACCTGCAATATGCGACCGCGCGGATCCGGTCCATCCTGAGCCGGGCCGACGTGGTCGACACGAACGGGCCGATCGTGCTCACCGAGCCGGCCGAGCGCGCCCTCGCGTTGCGGCTGCTCGACTTCGGCGAGACCGTCGTGCAGGTCGCCGATTCGCTGGAGCCTCATCGACTCTGCGCATACCTGTTCGACCTGGCGCAGACGTTCACGACGTTCTATGACCAGTGCCCCGTGCTCAAGGCCGAGGATCCGGCGGTCCGCGAATCGCGCCTGGCCCTGTGCACCCTGACTCGGAACGTGCTGGTGAAGGGGCTGTCGCTGCTCGGCATCCAGTCACCGGACCAGATGTGAACCCCTGATCCGGTCGCCGTCCGGCAGACACGCCGCGGGGCCGCCCTGCCTTTGACCGGAAGGGGCCAGCCGCTACTCTTCGGCCGTGCAGGTTGGTATCAAAGAAAGCGGTCCTGGGACCCGGCGTCGCGATCTCATCGGCGAAACCATCGGGTTCAGGTCCGACATCCAGGGCCTGCGCGCGCTCGCCGTGCTTCTGGTGGTCATCTATCACATCTGGCCCCACGCGCTGACGGGTGGATTCGTCGGCGTGGACGTGTTCTTCGTCATCTCCGGCTTCTTGATGACTGCGGTATTGCTGAAGACTCCTCCGCTGTCCAAGCACAGTTACGCGGTGTTCTGGGCACGCCGCATCCGTCGCCTCGTGCCGGCTGCACTGGCCGTGCTGGTCGCCACGGGCCTCGCAGCGCGCGCGGTCGCCCCGACACCGACGTGGGTTTCCACCGCCAAGCAGATCATCGCCAGCACCTTCTATGTGCAGAACTGGGTGCTGGCCCACAACAGCGTCGACTATCTGGCGGAGGATGACGCGCCGAGCCCACTGCAGCACTACTGGTCGCTGTCCGTCGAGGAGGAGTTCTACCTCGTCTGGCCGTTCATCATGGCGCTGGCGATCTGGTGGGCCTATCGGCGTGTGACGTCGACGCAGGACCGGATTGCCCGGACCAGCGGGCGGCTGCTGATCGTGATCGGTGCCGTGATCGCGGTGTTCATCGCCATCTCGATCTGGTACACATCGGCCAATCCCGCAGCGGCATACTTCGTCACGCCCACTCGCATGTGGGAGTTGGCACTCGGGGGAGCCGTTGCGGTGCTTCCGGCGACCAGCGCCGGCTGGATCTCGTCACGTATGCGAACCATCCTGGCCTGGCTCGGGATCGTCGCGATCCTGGCCTCGGGGTTCTTGTACACCGGGGGCCTGCCGTTCCCGGGATACACGGCGCTGCTGCCGACCCTCGGCACGGCGCTGGTGCTGTGGTGCCACCCGCCCACCTCGTCGAGTCTCGGGCACGTTCTCGGTCTGCGGCCGGTGCAGTACACCGGCGACATCTCATACTCGCTGTACCTGATCCACTGGCCGCTCATCGCGCTTCTGCCGTATGTCAGCGGGCGCCTGGGGGCACTGGACAAGACGGCCATCCTGGTCGTCTCGATCATCCTGGCGGGCCTGTCCAAGAGGTACCTCGAGGACGTGTTTCGCAAGAGGCGCACCCCGCGGGTACTGCCCAACACCTACCGCTTCGGCGTGGCTTCGATGGTCGCCGTGATGGTGGCTGCCGGAGGCTGGTGGTGGGCCGGGGAGCATCGCATACAGGCCGGTCAGCAAGCTGTGGTCGACGCGGTGTCCGATGCCGGGCCATGTTTCGGCGCGGCGTCCATGGCCAAGGGATTCACGGTCTGTCCGCAGGATCCGTCGGCCGATCCCGTCCCTGCACCGGTCGCGGCCAAGAACGACAAGGCGATCGCCTACAAGGACAAGTGCTGGGCGTATCAGCCGTTCACGAACCACCCGATCTGCCACTACGGCCATGGGTCGGTGAAGGTCGCGCTGGTCGGCAACTCGCACGCGGGCCACTGGCTGCCCGCATTGCGGACGTTGGCCGACGAGAACGACTGGCAGATCTCGACCTACCTGATCTCGCAGTGCGCCCCGAGTGACACGCGTCAGCAGTTCAAGACCCCTGCCATGATCGACAACTGCCACAAGTACGGTCAGTGGGTGCTGGATCAGACGGCACATGGCCAGTACGACCTCATCATCACGTCGAACAGGGAGTCGGTCCGCGCCGCCGGTGAGTCGAGCTGGCCCGAGAGCGAGAAGATCGCCCAGCGCGGGTTCCACACGTATCTGAAGAGGTGGTCCGCCGGAGGCACCCCGATCGTGGCGCTGCACGACCTGCCCTATCCGGGCAACACGGTTCACAACATTCCGGACTGCCTCTCCCAGAACGCCGGCGACAACGACAAGTGCTCCGGAACGCCGTCGGCGTGGGACTGGTACTACCCGTATACCGCGGCCGCGGACGGCGTATCGGGCGTGTCCACCATCGACATGAGCCGGTACTTCTGCACGAAGACGACGTGCCCGGCCGTCATCGGCGGCGTGACGGTCTACTTCGACGCGTCACACATGACCTCGACCTATTCACGGACCCTTGCCCCGTACCTGGAGAAGAAGCTGGATCGGCTCGGATTCGGCGCGAAGTGACCTGACGCCGCACGCTCCGGGATCACGATCGCCACGGCGACAGCGGTCCACAACAGCGGGCGGGCGAGGTGCCGGGCCACGCGACGCTGTCGACCGTCAAAAACGGTTCGTCGGCGACGGTTGCCGGAGTCGTTCCGGTGAACGCCTGAACATCCCGATGCAGGTGGGACTGGTCGGCGAAGCCACAGTCGGCTGCGACGCCGGCCGCATCCTGGCCCGCGACCAGGCGGTGGGCGGCGTAGTCGAAGCGGACGAGTTGTGCGGCGCGCTTGGGTGGCAGGCCGATCTGGGAGCGAAATCGGGACCACAGACGGGCGCGGCTCCATTCGAGTTCGGCGGCGAGATCGGCGACACGTGCCGTGCCGCGACTGTCGACGATCCGGCCCCACGCGTGGGCGATGTCCGCGTCCACCGGAGCCTTCATCGCGAGCCGGCGGGCGAGGGTCCCCTCCATCAGCGCGAAACGGTCCTCCCAGGAGTGGGCATCCGCCAGCTGCTCGGCGAGCAGTGATGCCTCTCGCCCCCACAGGTCATCCAGGGCGACCACCGCACCGCCCAGCCCGGCCGGAGAAATGCCCAGCACGGCCCCTGCGATCACGGGCGACAGACGCACCTGCAGGCACGCGAAACCATCCGCTCGTTGCACGTGCATCGGTTCGAAGCCGAGTCCGGCGACGAGGCTTCCGCGCTGCTGCCGACCGGTGGCATCGCGTATGGCGATCGAACCCGGGCCGAACATGACGGCCAGCGTCACACCGGGGTGCGGGATCAACCGCAGACCGGCCGGCGTCTGCCCGCGGTCGCGGAACCCGGCCATGGTGGCCCCGGGCACACGGACCGGTCGCGCCGGGGACGCGACCTCCCATATCGGCGCGTGGTCACGCGGTGCTGCATGCTGATGCACCCTCCCATGCTAGGCAGCGTGAGCAACCGAAACATTCGTCCAATCCCTCGGCGTACGACGACGTCGAGAATGCGTCCATGAATACCCCTGACAGCACTTCGAACACGCGAGTCAGTCGCGAAACCATCCTGCATCTGGAGGGCGGTGACATTCACGTGACCGAGGACGGCGCTCCGGACGCCCCCGCACTCCTGCTCATCCACGGATCCGGCTCGGCGACCAGTTCATGGGATGCAATGGTTCCGCTGCTGACCGGCTCCCATCACGTCATCCGCATCGACCTGCTCGGTCACGGCCGATCGACCAAACCCGACGATGGTGACTACGGGATTCCGGCACAAGCCGACAGGGTCGGCGCGATCCTGGACCGGCTCGGTGTCGAACACGCCATCGTGACCGGTCATTCCAGCGGTGGCGCGACCGCGACCGCTCTGGCCGAGCAACGACCCGACCTGGTGGACGCTCTGGCGTTGATCGACACCGGGCCCCACCTGGGCGCGTTCATCGCACAGGGTTCCGCTGTCGAGCCCGCTCAGTGGGATCTGCTGACAGACGGGCAGATCCGTCAGGCAATGGCTTCCGCGTACAGCCGAGTGGGCTATCGGCCGCCGCAACATGTCGTGGACGACGTACGCGCGATGACTCACCACTCGTTCGTCGCGACCATGCAGGCGACCCGCGAATACCTGCAGCAGCAGGCGTTGCCGGGACGTTTGAAGACCCTCGGCAAACCGCTGCTGGTGATTTTCGGTGAAGACGACCGTAGATGGCGATCCGCCTGCGCCGCAGACTATCTCGTCGTTCACGGCGCGGAGGTCGAGCTGCTGCCCGGTGTCGGGCACTCGCCGATACTCGAGGATCCGGCGCGCACCGCGGAGTCGCTGCTGGCCTTCACCACGACCGCAGCACACCAGAAGGACGGCGCGGTATGACCGATGAGGACGGTCCGACGGCCGGGTGGGACGAAAACCACGTGCATTCCGGTGCTCGTCGCGGTTGGATCGCAATATGCCGATCACCTTGGCGTCGGGGACGCCCGACTCGTTGGACGAGGTCGTCGATGCGGTCGCGACCTGGCAACGGGACGGTGCGCCGGTCCAGTTGCACCCGGGGGACCTGGGCTGGGCGTGGAGATTCGGCGCGCAGGCATTGGCCGACGACGTCCGCGTGTGGCGCCGGGATGATCAGATCCTGGCCGTTGGCATGGTGGATGGCGGGGACGTGATCCGGATGGCGATCGCACCCGGTGCCGGCGACGACGAGGAGTTCGCTGTCCGGCTGCTGGCCGACCTTGCGAACCCGCAGAACGGTGTGCTGCCGGCCGACCCCGGATTCGTCGAGGCCCGATATGGCTCCGCGTTGCGAGGGCTCCTGTGCCGCAGCGGTTGGGTCGCCGACGAGCCGT
>CAYPQR010000258.1:0-4945 GCA_964412865.1 uncultured Intrasporangiaceae bacterium | reverse complement strand
GGTCGACGTATTCCTGCGGTGTGCCCAGGCCGTAGATGCACGACACCGACGAGACCACGATGACATCGCGGCGGGTCAGCAGCGAGTTGGTGGCGCTGTGCCGCAACCGCTCGACCTCGTCGTTGATCGAGGAGTCCTTCTCGCTGTAGGTGTCGGTCTGCGGGATGTAGGCCTCGGGCTGGTAGTAGTCGTAATAGGAGACGAAGTATTCGACGGCGTTGTGCGGCAGGAGCTGCCGGAACTCGTTGGCCAGTTGCGCCGCGAGTGTCTTGTTGGGTGCCATCACCAGGGTCGGGCGCTGCACCTGCTCGATCATCCAGGCCGCCGTCGCGGACTTGCCGGTGCCGGTCGCGCCGAGCAGCACGACGTCCTGCTCCCCGCCGTTGATCCGCTCACTCAACTCCGCGATCGCCGTCGGCTGGTCGCCGCTCGGTGAGTAATCGGAGACGACCTCGAAGGGCGCCACCTTGCGTTGGATGTCTGTCGTCGGCCGCATACGTCTACGGTAACCGCAGGGTCCGACAGCCCGCCCCGCCCTGCTCGGCCGGGGAGCCGGCGTCAGCGTGCGGCGTCATCGATCTGGACTGGATAGCCGGCCCGCAGAACCCGCACCGACGAGGGCGGCGTGATCACCTGGGCGTCGCCGCCGTGCGGCCGGCACAGTCGCGCGTCGTAACCCCACGGCCTCCACACGGTCAGCCGGTCGCCGACGAGCACGGCCGGACCCTGCTCGGTGAGCACGAACGCGCCGTCGGGCAGGTCGTGCCACGGCATACCGTGAAGCTTCCTGGTGTGGGTGCCCGGCACGATCCGCTCGCGATGCAATTGATGGTTCATCTCGCGGGCCGACGGTGTCCCGCCGCCCTCCGCCCACGCGTCGCGGTAGGAGGTGTATGCCGTGTGGCGGCACTCCCCGCACGGCCGGTGCCCTGCGGCCAAGGACACCGCCTCGTCGTGGAAGTAGAGCCAGGTGAAATGGTGCGGCTGCCACTGCGGGTGCCACCGGTCGCGGAAGCGCAGGGCGCAGGTGATCCACAGGTCGCCGGCGTGGAATCGGCGGATCTCTCGACCCTCGTGAAGGATCCCGCGGTTGCCGGTCCATGCGCCGCGCAACGTGGTGGCGACGATGTCGCCCATGGGTGTCACCCTGTTGCGTTCCGGCAACGTCGTCTCCTCCGGCCGTGCGTGATGTCTACGGCACGCGGTGGGTCCACTCCCGGGTCCCGAACTTCTCCTCCACCAGACGCTCCGCCTGGGCCATCTCGTCGTCGCGGTAGGCCGACAGGGTGCTCGCGTAGCGCTGCATGAACGACCGCTGGAACGAGGCCATGATGTCGGCGCGCGCCATACCCGTCTGCGAACGCATCGGATCGACACGCTTGTTGGCGCTCTTGGTGCCCTTGTCCGACATCTTCTCGCGGCCGATGCGCAACACCTGCACCATCTTGTCGGCGTCGATGTCGTAGGACATCGTCACGTGGTGCAACACCGCCCCGGACGCGAACCGCTTCTGCGCGGCACCGGCGATCTTGCCCTTGTCGGACGCGATGTCGTTGAGCGGCACATAGCGGGCGTTGATACCCAGCTCGCCCAGCGCCGCCAGCACCCACTCGTCGAGGAAGGCGTAGGAGCGTTCGAAGGACAACCCCTCGACCAGCGAGCTCGGCACCACGAGGGAATACGTGATGCAGTTGCCCGGCTCCATGAACATCGCGCCACCGCCCGATATGCGCCGGACCACGTCGATGCCGTATCGCTGCGCGCCCTCGACGTCGATCTCGTTGCGATAGGACTGGAACGAGCCGATCACGACCAGCGGGGAGTCCCAGTCCCAGAACCGCATGGTCGGCGGCCGTCTGCCCTCGCCGACTTCTCTGGCGATGACCTCGTCGAGGGCGACATGCATCACCGGAGGCAACACCGTCGCGGGTATGACGTCGAATGTGTAGTCCTCCCAGCGGGTCGCGCGTCCCAGTGCGCGGCGCACCGCGATGCCGACCGCCTCCGGGCTGAAGCCGATGAGATGCACCGACGGGTCCAGGGCGCCGTTGATCGCGGCCGCGAGCTGGTCGGCGGTCGACGACACCGGCATGCCCGTGAGCGCCGCGTCGATGTCCTCCAGCGCGTCGTCGGGCTCGAGGAAGAAATCACCCGACACCGCGACCTTCGCCAGCCGCTCGTCCACGACCTCCAGGTCGACCGCGACGAGCTTGCCGCCGACAACCTTGTACTCACCTCGCATGAGACCACCGTAGACGCCCGTATGCTGATGCCTGACCGGGGCATACGCCGCAGGACATCGCACGGACAGGACCTTCATGCACACCAACATCACCGTGGTCGGCACCGGATATGTCGGTCTGTCGAACGCCATCCTCCTCGCCCAGCACAACGAGGTGGTCGCCTTCGACATCGACGCCGACAAGGTGGCCTCCCTTCGTGCCGGGCACAGCCCGATCCACGACCCCGAGATCGAGGACTTCCTGGCGCATCGCGAGCTGTCCCTCACCTTCACCACCGACCGGGAGACGGCATACGCCCGAGCCGAATACGTCATCGTCGCGACGCCGACCGACTACGACCCCAAGACGAACTACTTCGACACGTCCAGCGTCGAGCAGGTCATCGACGACGTGCGTGCCGTCAATCCCGACGCCGTCCTGGTGATCAAGTCGACGATCCCGGTCGGGTTCACCGATGACGCGCGTCGCCGGCTGGGCAGCGACAACCTGATCTTCTCGCCCGAGTTCCTGCGCGAGGGTCGTGCCCTCTACGACAACCTGCATCCTTCACGGATCGTGGTGGGCGACACCGGCCCCCATGGCAAGACCGTCGCCGACCTGCTCGCCCAGGGCGCCCAGGATCCCGATGTGCCCGTGCTGCTGACCCACAGCACGGAGGCGGAGGCCATCAAACTCTTCGCCAACACCTATCTCGCCATGCGCGTCGCCTACTTCAACGAACTCGACACCTTCGCGCTCACGCACGGCCTCGACAGCCGCCAGATCATCGACGGGGTCGGCTTGGACCCGCGCATCGGCAGTCACTACAACAACCCGTCGTTCGGCTACGGCGGCTACTGTCTGCCCAAGGACACCAAGCAGCTGCTCGCCAACTACCAGGACGTGCCGCAGACCCTCATCGGCGCCATCGTGTCGGCCAACACCACGCGCAAGGACTTCATCGCCGCCGACATCCTCGAGCGTCGGCCGGCGGTCGTCGGCATCCATCGCCTGATCATGAAATCCGGTTCCGACAACTTCCGCGCCAGCAGCGTGCAGGGAATCATGAAGCGCATCAACGCGAAGGGCGTGCCGATCATCGTCTACGAACCCGAGCTCGCCGACGACAGCTTCTTCGGCTCCCCCGTCGTGCGCGACCTCGACGAGTTCAAACGACGGGCGGACGTCATCGTCGCCAACCGGCTGGTCGAGGAGATCCGTGATGTTGCCGAAAAGGTCTATACCCGAGACCTGTTCGGTGCCGACTGAGCGGGTCGGCGCGAACCGCGAGGGGGGCGCTCGGCTACTCGACCGGTCGGCCCCGAACCCACTCCTGGAGGCGGGGCATCGCACCGTCGAACCAGGGCTCCTTCGCCTCGGCGTAGGCCTCCGTGGTCGTGTGCAGGCCCGCCAGTCGGCGCTTCTCATCCTCGTATGCCGCGCGCTCGGACGGCACGGCGCGCAGCCAGTCACGGAATGCCAGGGCGTATCGATAGCCCGCCGAACCGATCTCGCGCACGTGGACGTGGACGGCTCGGCCCGGATCGCAGCTGCCATGGAACCGTTTGTGCCAGTGGGCCGGATCAGGGTCGATCGACTTGGGCCGGTCGGCCCGGTTGGCCTCCACGCGGGGAAATCCCTGCCGCCCAAGGGCTTCGACGAAGGATGGTTCATCCGCGTCGGCGAGTGAACGCACCGCGACCTGTAGGTCGATCACATCCTTCGCGGCGAGACCCGGCACGCTGGTGGAGCCGATGTGCTGCACGTCGACGGCCCGCTCCCCCAGCGCTTTTCGGATCCGGCCGATCAGCCGGGCCGCTTCGAGCGACCATGTGTCGTCATACGGGACGATGCGCGGCTCGGTCAGGCGTGACCGGATGCCGGTCAGCAGATTGTCGTTGAAGGGTGCGATGCGCTCGCGCCAGCACGTGTCGACGGCGTCGCGCAGCTCGGCCGGTGTCCCCTCGTTCGGGATCCACACGTCGGCAGCGGCGTGCCTCTGCTCGTCCGTCGCCTGGGCGCGGATCCGTGACCACGCGTCGTCCGACGTCATACCACGGTCGCGCATCAGCCGGTCGTGACGGACCTGCTCACCCGCGGCGACGATGAGTGTCAGGTGATAGTCGGCGCTGCGGTCGAGCTCGACCAGCAGCGGTATGTCGTGCACCACGACCGCCTCGGCCGGCACGGCGGCCATCAGGTCGTCGGTGCGCATGGCGACCTGCGGATGCACGATGGCCTCCAGGTCTGCCCTGGCGGCCTCGTCCGCGAAGACGAGACGCCCCAGCGCCGGACGATCGAGGGCACCGTCCTCCGTCAGGACCTCGTCCCCGAACCGCCTCTCGATCTGCACCAGCCCGTTGGTGCCCGGTGCCACGACCTCTCGGGCCACCTTGTCGGCGTCGATGACGACGGCGCCGTGCTCGGCCAGGCGGCCGGCCACGGTCGACTTGCCCGACCCGATCCCTCCGGACAATCCCACGCGCAACACGCCGGCCAGCCTAGAGCACACCGCCGAGCGGCCGACACACGACGGCGCCCTCAGGAACAGCTCCTGAGGGCGCCGTGGCGATCAGCGGGTCAGTTGCCGCCGGTCAGCTTCTCACGCAGCGCGGCCAGCGCCTCGTCCGAGGCCAGCGTGCCCTCGGCCGGAGTGGCGTTGCGCGGGGTGCCCGAGCTCTTGCGGTCGGAGCCGCTGTCGGAGGAGTAGGACGTCGACCCGG
>CAYPQR010000257.1:0-4975 GCA_964412865.1 uncultured Intrasporangiaceae bacterium | reverse complement strand
TGCCCTACTGGAACGAGGCGATCGTGCCCGACCTGACCTCCGGCAAGACGGTGCTGGTGGCCGCGCACGGCAACAGCCTGCGCGCGCTGGTCAAGCACCTCGACGGCATCTCCGACGCCGACATCGCGGGCCTGAACATTCCCACGGGTATGCCGCTCGTCTATCGCCTCGACGACAACCTCGCGCCGACGGTGTCCGGCGGCGAATACCTCGACCCGGAGACCGCGAAGGCCGCGGCGGAGGCCGTCGCCAACCAGGGCCGCTGACGGCGCTCCGGCCGACGGCCCTCCGCCGGTCCGGCCGGTCATCGCGTGGGCGACGAGTCCGTGAACGCCGGCGGGCGAGACGGTGAACAGTCGAGGGACGACGCGTGACGGCGCGGCCGGGTGTGCGGATGTGCGCCCGCCACTGCGTACATTGGGCGTGTGCTGACGATCATCGGGCTGGTGCTGCTGGGCATCGCCGTGCTCGCGGTCGGCGTCGTCATCGGTATGCAGCTGGCTCGCGGGCGCGGCGCGGACGCCCCGGCGCCCCCGGGAGACAGTGTGCCGCCGGCCGTGGTCGACGTGCTCGACACGCTGCAGTCGATGACGGTCGTCGTCGATCAGCAGGACCGTGTCGTGCGGGCCTCGCACAGCGCGCGGGCGCTCGGTCTGGTGCGGGATGGCCGGATCGTCCATGCGCAGCTGGCCGATCTGGTGGACGACGTGCGCGCACATCAGGACGTGCGCGAACTGGAACTCGACGTGGCGCGCGGACCGGTCGGAGTGGGCCGGCTCGCCATCGGCGTGCGGATCGCGCCGCTGGGCGCCAGTCACGTGCTCGCGCTCATCGAGGACCACACGACGTCGCGCCGGGTCGAGGAGACGCGCCGCGACTTCGTCGCCAACGTCAGCCATGAATTGAAGACGCCCGTCGGTGGGCTCACGCTGCTCGCCGAGGCCATGGATGAGGCCCGCGACGACCCGGAGGCGGTCCACCGGTTCGCGACGAGGATGCGCACCGAGACGAGCCGTCTCGCCCGCCTCGTCCAGGAGATCGTGGAACTGTCGAGGTTGCAGGCGGCCGACACGCTCGACGATGCGGAGCGAGTCGACGTGCGCGGCTGCGTGCAGGAGGCCGTCGACCACCTTCTGGTCGTCGCAGGCGACCGCAATATCGAGATCGTCGCCCGGCTGGGCGAGACGCCGGCCGAGATCTATGGCGACCCCAACCTCATCACGACCGCGGTGCGCAACCTTGTCGAGAATGCCGTCAGCTATTCGGGCCCGGACACCACCGTGGAGGTGAGCATCGATATCGGCCACGACCTGGTGTCGATCGACGTGGCCGACCAGGGCACCGGCATCGCGCCGGAGGAGATCGAGCGGATCTTCGAGCGCTTCTACCGGGTCGACGCCGCGCGCTCGCGCCGCACCGGCGGCACCGGACTCGGCCTGGCCATCGTCAAGCACATCTGCGCCAACCATGGCGGCGAGGTGGGCGTGCGCTCGCAGGAGGGCGTCGGATCCACCTTCACCATGAGGCTTCCCCTTGCGGGGCCGCGCGGCGGCGCGGCCCCGACCAGCAGCACTCCTACCGGCACGACCAGGAAGGCCACCCCATGACCCGGATTCTCGTCGTCGAGGACGAGGAGTCGATCTCCGACCCGTTGTCGTTCCTGCTGGGCAGGGAGGGCTACGAGGTCGTGCTCGCAGAGACGGGGCCCGATGCCCTCACCCAGTTCGACCGGGGCGGAGTCGATCTGGTGCTGCTCGACCTGATGCTGCCCGGCCTCTCCGGCGTGGACGTATGCCGTGAGCTGCGCACGAAGTCCACGGTCCCGGTGATCATGCTCACCGCCAAGGACAGCGAGGTCGACAAGGTGGTCGGTCTCGAGATCGGCGCCGACGACTATGTCACCAAACCGTATTCATCGCGAGAACTGCTGGCGCGCATCAAGGCCGTGCTGCGGCGGCAGCAGCAGGAGCCCGAGGAGGCCGCCGAGTCCCGCCTCGCGTGCGGGCCGGTGAGCATGGATGTGGATCGGCATACGGTCAGTGTCGATGGAGAGCGGGTTTCATTGCCGCTGAAGGAGTTCGAGCTGCTGGAGATGCTGTTGCGCAACAGCGGCCGCGTGCTGACCCGGGGCCAGCTGATCGACCGGGTGTGGGGGAGTGACTACGTCGGCGACACCAAGACCCTCGACGTGCACGTCAAACGGCTGCGCAAGAAGATCGAGCCGGACCCGGGCAACCCGCAATACATCGTGACCGTGCGCGGATTGGGCTACAAGCTCGACGCCCCCTGATGTCGGAGCCGGCCCGGGATGTCAGCCGTCGGGCTCGGTCTTCTTGGTGCTGCTCGGCGCGTTGTAGGTCGGGTGGGTCGGGTTCGCCGTGCCGTAGTAGCCCTGATCGAGCTGCACCGGCACCCGGAACGTGTTGGCGCCGGCCTTGGCCGTGGTGAACGTGAGCGACATGCGCTTGCCCGGATGCACCGGGACCTTCGCGAGCTTGACCGCGGGGATCGTCTTGGTGTTGTTGCCGGACGGCTTGCCGTCGAGCCGCACCGCCGTCTGCCCGGGAATGGTGACGGTCTGCTTGCCGACGGACAGCTTGACCGGGGAGTCGGAGTCGTTGGTGACCATCCCATGCACCCGGCCCGGTGCGCCCTTCTTCGTGGTGACGACCAGCAGATCGGAGAACTGCAGGCTCCCCATGGTGGTCTGAGTGCCGTCCGCGGGGTCGTAGCTCTTCGTGGTCTGAGCCGGTGAGAGATACATACAGCCGCTGAGCATCGTTGCCGATACGGCCAGGCCGAATACGCCGAGCGCAGGGCGGGCAAGAAGCAGTCGTCGCGTCACGGACGCAAGCCTAGCGTCTTCGGTCACTTCGGGTGTTTGCGGCCCCGGCTCGCCTGCGTCGCTCGCGTCGTGGACGTGGGGCCGATGCCTGATGGACGGCTCGCGCGGCCCGTTCGTCTCGCGGCCGATGCTCTGTCATACACGCGCGAACCATGGATGGGGCCCTCGTGTCAAGAGGCACGGCAAGGCTTCTGGAACGCCCTCCGAGCCTCTGACCTGCGCAAACGTTGCTGTGCAGTGGGTCACTCGTGTTATCCTTGGAGTCGCGAAAGGGGCAAACAACACATGGTTTTCAAGGTCGGCGAGACAGTCGTGTATCCCCACCACGGGGCGGCGCTCATCGAAGAAATCAAAGTCCGCAAGATCAAGGGTGAGGACAAGCAGTATCTCGTCCTCAAGGTCGCGCAAGGCGATCTGAAGATCGAGGTCCCCGCAGAGAACTGCGATCTGGTAGGCGTGCGCGACGTCGTCGACAAGGAAGGCCTCGACAAGGTCTTCGAGGTGTTGCGCGCCGACCACACGGAGGAGCCGACCAACTGGTCACGCCGATACAAGGCCAACCTCGAGAAGCTCGCCTCCGGCGACGTGATCAAGGTGGCCGAGGTCGTGCGCGATCTGTGGCGCCGCGACCAGGACCGCGGCCTGTCCGCGGGTGAGAAGCGCATGCTCGCGAAGGCGCGGCAGATCCTGGTGTCGGAGCTCGCGCTCGCCGAAGACACCAATGAAGACAAGGCCGAGGCGACCCTCGACGAGGTGCTGGCCTCCTGACCGGACGTTCATCGACGAACGACCCCCACGGCGAAACATCCTCCTCGGATGGTGCCGTGGGGGTCGTCGTCGTGGCGGGGGGTATGGGGGTGCGGCTGGGCGCCGGCCGACCCAAGGCCCTCGTGCCGGTCGGCGGCATACCGCTCGTCGTGCACGCCGTGCGACGGGCCCGGGCGACCCGCGATCTCGCCGGGATCGTCGTGGTGGCTCCGGCCACGCACCTGGACGAGGTCCGCCGGCTGCTGCCAGGCGGCATACCGGTGGTCGCCGGAGGTGACGAACGCACCGATTCCGTCGCGGCCGGCCTGGCGGCGCTGCCCGACGGGGTCGACGTCGTGTTGGTGCATGATGCGGCCCGGGCGCTCGCGCCCACCGCGCTGTTCGACGCCGTAGTGCGGGCCGTTCGGGACGGCGCCGACGCGGTCGTGCCCGGTCTGCCCGTCACCGACACGATCAAGCAGGTCGACGGCGCTGGTTCGGTCGAGGTGACGCATCGGCGGGACGCGTTGCGTGCCGTGCAGACTCCGCAGGGGTTCCGGCGATCGGCGCTCGAGGACGCGCACCGGAGCCGCATACACGCCACCGATGACGCGGCGCTCGTCGAGTCGCAGGGCGGTCACGTGGTGGTGATCGAGGGCGACCCGCTCGCGCTGAAGGTGACCACGCCGCCGGATCTGGAAGCCGCCGAGCGTCTGTTGGCCGAAGCGGTCGGAGGGGGTGTCCACTCCGACCGGAGCGACGCACCGCCGGCCGAGATCTCGGAGCAGCGCGGCACGCTGCCGGCCGAGCCGTCGGAGCACGGCGGCGCGCTGCCGCTCGAACCATCGGAGCGGGCGGCGACCGCAGGAGGACACAGCGAGCCGATGGCGTTGCCGCGCACGGGCATCGGGGTCGATGTGCACGCCTACGCCGACGACGACCGGCCCCTTCATCTGGCCGGCCTTCGGTGGCCGGGTGAGCGCGGCATCGAGGGACACTCCGACGGCGACGTCGCCGCGCACGCGATGTGCGACGCGCTGTTCTCCGCGGCCGGGCTGGGCGATCTGGGCGCCCACTTCGGCACCGGTCGGCCCGAGATGGCCGGTGCTCACGGCTCAGACATGCTCGCCGAGGCGCGACGGATCCTTGCGGAGGCAGGGTTCCGGGTGGGCAACGTCGCGGTGCAGATCATCGGCAACCGCCCCAAGCTGGGCCCCCGCCGCGACGAGGCGCAGCGTGTGCTGTCCGACGCCTTGGGCGGTGCCCCAGTGTCGGTCTCTGCCACCACCGCCGACGGTCTCGGACTCACCGGGCGCGGCGAGGGCGTCGCGGCGATCGCCACCGCGCTGGTGCTGCCCGGCGCATAGCCGCGCTCTGCCCGCT
>CAYPQR010000256.1:0-4992 GCA_964412865.1 uncultured Intrasporangiaceae bacterium | reverse complement strand
CCCGACCCGCGTGACGCCTACGACCGGATGACCGTATGCGTGCACGCCTCAACCGTGCCCGAACCCTTCGGCCAGGTCATCGCCGAGGCGATGGCCCGCGGCGTGCCCGTCGTCGCCACACGCGGCGGGGGAGCCGTCGAGATCGTCGAGCCGCCCGGTGAGACGCCGACCGGCCTGCTGGTCCCACTCGATGATGCCGCCGCTCTCGCCGATGCCGTAGGGCGCGTGCTCGACGATCCCGAGGCCTCGCGGGATCGCGCTGTGCACGCCCAGCGGCATGTCACCGACCACCTCACCGCAGCGGTGACCGCCGCTGCGGTCACCGACCTGTGGGACGACGTCGCCCACACCCGCGGATGAGAAGGCGACACGATGCTTATCGACGGCACGCACGGCAATCGTCGTAGACTCGCGGCAATGACCAGACGCAGAAGGCCAAGTGACCCGGCACTGCCGGTCGTGGCCATCGCGCACGACTACCTGACCCAACGTGGCGGGGCCGAACGCGTCGTCCTCGCCCTGCACGAGGCCTTCCCCGAGGCCACGATCTACACCACGCTCTACGAACCCGACGACACCTACCCGCAGTTCGCCGACGCCGACATCGTGACGTCGCCGCTCAACCGCATCGGCATGCTGCGCCGTCACTATCGTTTCGCGCTGCCCCTGCTCGCATTCGTCTCGTCCGCCACGCGGGTCGACGCCGACGTGACCATCGCCTCCAGCAGCGGCTGGGCACACGGGTTCCGGTGCAGCGGGCGCAAGCTGGTCTATTGCCATTCGCCGGCGCGCTGGCTCTATCTGACCGAGGAGTATGTCGGATCCTCGACGCTCAAACGCGTCGTGGCCAATGTGCTGCGCCGGCCACTGACCCGGTGGGACCAGCGTGCCTCACGGACCGCCGACCGCTACCTCGCCAACTCGCACATGGTGCGAGACCGGATCGACCGCGTATACGGCCGGGACGCAGACGTATTGGCCCCGGCGAGCACGCTGCGGGCGGACGGCCCGCTGCGGCCCGTCGACGGAATGGCCGAGTGGGCGGCGGACGGCTACCACCTGGTCGTGTCACGACTGCTGCCCTACAAGAATGTGGCGCCGGTCGTCGAGGCATTTCGCGACCTGCCCGACCGGCGCCTGCTGATCATCGGCGAAGGCCCCCTGGGCGGCGCGCTGGCCGAGAGCGCCCCGCCCAACGTGCGGCTGGTCGGGTGCGTGGACGATGCGCAGATGCGCTGGGCCTACGCCAACTGCACGGCGCTGGTGGCCGCCAGTCACGAGGATTTCGGCCTGACGCCGCTGGAGGCGGGCGCGTGGGGGCACCCCTCGGTCGCCCTGCACTCCGGCGGGTTCCTCGACACCGTGGTCGACGGCGTCAACGGTGTGTTCTTCGAAGAGCCCACCTCGCAGTGCATCCGGGATGCGGTGATCGCGGCCTCCGAGGTCGACTGGGATGCCGAGGGCATCCGCCAGCACGTCGAACAGTTCGGGGTGGAGCGGTTCGTCAAGGCGATGATCGAGCAGGTCGAGGATCTGGCCGAATCCACCTCGCCGGCATCGACGTTCGGCGATGAGGCCGACCGCGAGGCGCGGGTCAGCCGACGTGCTCGCTGGTCTTCGGCGCCACGATCAGCTGGCCGACCTGGTCGGTGATGCTGCGCCGCGCCTCCTCGTCCAACTCCGCATCGGTGACCAGGATGTCGATCTGCGAGAGGGTCGCGATGCTCGACAGCCCGATGACACCCCACTTGGTGTGGTCGGCGACGACGATCACCCGGTGCGCCGCCGCGATCAGCAACCGGTTTGTCTGAGCCTCCAGCAGATTCGGCGTAGTGAGCCCGGCCTCCATGTCGATGCCGTGCACGCCCAGGATCAGCGTGTCGAGATGGAGGTCGGCCAGCATCCGGTCGGCCACCGGGCCCGCCAGGGCGTCGGACGGAGTGCGCACCCCGCCGGTCAGGACGACCGTGCGGTCGTCGCGGGACGGATCGTGCAACATGTCGGCGACCAGCGGTGAATTGGTGACCACCGTGAGCCGCTTAGTGGCGCGCAACTCGGCCGCCACGGCATACGTCGTCGTGCCGGCGGAGATGCCCACCGACGAGCCGGGGGAGACCAGGCTCGCGGCCGTGCGGGCGATCTCCGACTTCTGTAGCTGGTTCAGCTCGGCCTTCACGCTGAACCCGAGCTCGTCGACGCTGCGGTCGCCGGCGCGGGTCGCGCCGCCGTGCACCTTGCGCACCAGGCCCTTGAGGGCCAGCGCCTCGATGTCGCGACGGACCGTCATGTCGCTCACGCCGAGTCGCTGGACGAGGTCGGACACGCGGACCCCGCCGTCGTCCTCGACGGTCTGCAGAATCGTCTCTTGCCGTTGCCGAGCGAGCATCGCGTCCCTTTCCGTCCCATCCCAGTAAACACGAAGTGGCCGCGGCCAGGGCGTAGGTGGGTGCACCGCACCGGGTTGCACCTGACAGAATGCGGCGCATGCCCTCATCGCCGACACCCCGCATCCTCTCGGGGATGCAGCCGACCCACGATTCCCTCCACCTCGGCAACTATCTCGGGGCGCAGGTCAACTGGGTGCGGATGCAGCGCGATTTCGACGCCTTCTTCTGCGTGGTCGACCAGCACGCCCTGACGATCAACCCCGAGCCCGCCGACCTGCGAAACCGCACGCGTATCACCGCCGCTCAATATCTCGCCGGTGGAGTCGATCCCGAGGTCTCGACCGTTTTCGTGCAGTCGCACGTGCCCGAGCACGCCCAGCTCGCGTGGGTGCTCAACTGCATCACGGGATACGGCGAGGCGGCCCGCATGACGCAGTTCAAGGACAAGAGCAGCAAGCGCGGCGCCGACGGCACGAACGTCGGCCTGTTCACCTATCCGATGCTGATGGCCGCCGACATCCTGCTCTACGGCGCGACCGCCGTGCCCGTCGGGGACGACCAGCGTCAGCACCTCGAGCTCACCCGCGACCTGGCGCAGCGGTTCAACGCACGCTATGGCGAGACCTTCGTCGTGCCCGACGCGCACATCCCCGACGACACCGCGCGGGTCATGTCGCTGCAGGAGCCGACCGCCAAGATGAGCAAGTCGGCCGACAACCAAAACGGCAACCTGATGATGCTCGACGAGCCCAAGCGCAACGCCAAGAAGATCAAGTCGGCCGTCACCGACCTGGTCGGCGAGGTGCACGACGACCGTGACGGGCAGCCGGGCATCACCAACCTGCTGCACATCCATTCGGCGCTCTCCGGCGACTCCGTCGAGACGCTGGTGCAGCGGTATGCCGGCCCGAACCAGTACGGCGCGTTGAAGAAGGACGTCGCCGACCTGTTCGTGGCCGTGCAGGAGCCGTTCAAGGCCAGGGTCGACGAGCTGCTCGCCGACCCGGCGGAGCTCGACCGGATCCTGCACAAGGGTGCGTTGCACGCCCGCGAGGTCGCCGCCGAGACGCTCGCGCGCGTCTACGACGCCGTCGGCTTCCTCCCCGGCCCCGCGCTTCCCTGACGTCATGGGCACGATCGGGGTCTCGATACCCGTGCCGTCACCGTATGCCGAGCGGCTGCACGCGGCGCGGCGCGACGCGGGGGACCTGCTCGCGGACGCCGTGCCGCCGCACGTCACGCTGATGCCGCCTACCGCGGTCGACGAGCGCACGCTCGCACACCTGCGGGCGCATCTGTGCGATGTCTGCGCGCGCTACCGGCCATTCCGGATGACACTGCGAGGCACGGGCACGTTCCGGCCCATCTCTCCCGTGGTGTTCGTCGCGGTCGCCGAGGGCATCAGCAACTGCGAACAGTTGGAGCAGGCGGTGCGGTCCGGCCCGGTCACCCGGGTGCTGGAGTTCAACTATCACCCGCACGTCACCATCGCGCACAACGTCGACGACGCCGCACTCGACGGCGCGTTCGACCGGCTGGCGGGTTTCGAGGCAAGCTTCGACGTGGCCGGGGTCGATCTCTACGAGCACGGTGCGGACGAGGTGTGGCGGTCGGTGCAGACGTTCCCGCTGGGCGTGTGATCCGTGCCACGTCCGGTCAAGTGAGGATGTCCTCACCTACCGTCTGAGGGCGCTCCGCAGTAGCCTGCCACCGTGGCAACCAGAACCCTTCCTGTGAAACGTACAGGCAAAGCGGGCAGCACCGTCTTCATGAAGTCGATCATGGCGGTGACCGGGATCATCTTCGCGCTGTTCGTCCTCGCCCACATGTACGGCAATCTCAAGGTATTCGGCGGTGAGGCGACCTTCAACGAATACGCCGCCGGCCTGCGCACGCTCGGCACGCCGGAGCTGCCGCACCACGGTGCGCTCGACATCATCGAGATCATCCTGGGCATCAGCGTCGTGCTGCACGTCGGCTGCGCCGTGATCTTGTGGAGGCGAGCCCGCGAGGCCAGGCCGCAGCGCTACGCGTCGTTCCACCCGGTGCAGCAGACCCTGTCGTCCAAGTGGATGCGCTGGGGCGGCATCGCGCTGTTGTTCTTCGTGGCCTGGCACCTGCTGCAGTTCACGTTCTTCAAGATCAACGTCGGGTCCGGCGGCCAGGCCGCGCACATCACCGACAACCCGTACCAGCTGTATGTGCACGCCTTCCAGGTGTGGTGGATGACACTGATCTACGTGATCGCGATGATCGCCCTGGCGATGCACCTGCGCCACGGTGTGTGGAGCGCCTGCCAGACCCTGGGCTGGACCAACACCGTGAAGGCACGTTTCCGCGCCAACGTCCTCGCCTACGCCGCCGCCACCGTCATCGCCGTCGGGTTCATCGTTCCGCCGCTGTTTGTCCAGTTCGGCGCCATCTCCTAAGGACCATTCATGACCGAACTCATTGACGATCTCTATGCGCTCGGCGACGACATCGCCGACACCAAGTGCCCGACCGACGTGCCCGTGCAGGAGGCCTGGACCGAGCACAAGTTCCACACCAAGCTGGTCAATCCCACCAACCGCCGCAAGCTGTCGGTCATCATCGTCGGCACCGG
>CAYPQR010000255.1:0-4994 GCA_964412865.1 uncultured Intrasporangiaceae bacterium | reverse complement strand
GGTCTCGATACGCTCCTCGCTCCTTCCCTTCGATACGGGCTCGTTCCTCGCCCTACTCAGGGCAGGCGTCGCATCGGAGCTACTCGACCAGCTGGGGGTGGGACGATGTCCCTCCGACCGATGAAAGGGGGCACCGTGACGCAGGCTGCACTGATCTGCACGGCTGGTCGCATCATCACCATGAGCGGTGAGGAGCCGGAGGCGATCGCGTGCCGGGGCGAGTGGGTCGTCGCGACCGGCACGGTGGCCCAGCTGCGGGAGCGGTTTCCCGCCGCGCGCGTGCACGACGCCGGCGACGCCTGCATCGTGCCCGGATTCAACGACGCCCACCAGCATCCGACGATCTGCGCCGAACAGGGCCTGCAGGTCGACCTGTCGCCCGAGCGCATCCCCGACACCGCCGCGTTGACGCGCGCCCTGCGGAGTCGTGCGGAGCAGGTGCCGCCCGGTGAGTGGATCGTCGGCTTCGGATACGACCCGTTCCGCAGCAACGGCGGCCGCGACCTCACCCGTGACGAACTCGACGCCGCATGCCCACGGCATCCCGTGCTCGTCGTGCACGTGACGCTCCACGCCGGAGTGCTGAACTCCCAGGGCCTGCAGCGTGCCGGCTGGGACGCTCGCGCAGACGCGCCGAGCGGAGGACAACTGGATGCCGACGACACCGGTCGGCTGAACGGGGTCGCACACGACCAGGCGCTGTATGACCTGGCGTTCCCGGCCTTCACCCGCGCACAGACGGTCGTGCCCGCACCCCGCCCGGAGGATCTCGAAGAGTCGCTGCTGCGCTACATGAACGGCCTGCACGCGGCCGGCATCACCTCCGTCACCGACGCCCTCGTCGGACCTCCCGGCTGGCGGCTGCTGCGGTCGCTCGCCGACGCCGGGCGGCTGACGCCCCGGGTCAACGCGCTCGCGGCATACGACCACTTCGACTTCTTCGAACCGCTGGGACAGGGCGGGGACGACCCGGCAGCGAGGCTGCGACTCGGCGGGGTCAAGCTGTTCGCCGACGGCGCCGTGAACGGCGGCACCTGCCTGCTGGAGGAGCCCGCCATCGGCGCGGCGGGGCACGGCATCGCGCGGATGCCGAAGGACACGTTGGCGCGGCGCGTGCGACAGGTGCATCATGCCGGCTGGCGGGCGTGCGTGCACGCCAACGGGGACCGCGCCATCGCGTGGGTGCTCGACGCCGTCGAGGAGGCCCAGCGCGCCGAGCCCCGCCCCGGCGTGCGCCATCGCATCGAGCACGCCAGCGTCACACCGGCCCCGTTGCCGGAACGGATGCGGTCGCTCGGCATCGTGGCGGTGCCGTTCGCGAATTATGTGTTGGCGCACGGCGACAAACTGCGTGGGTTCTATGGGCCGGAGCGCTCGGAGTGGATGTTTGCTCACCGGGACCTGCTCGACCACGGTGTCTCGGTCGCGGGGTCGTCCGACTATCCGTGCGGCCCATACGAGCCTCTTTTCGGTATGCGCAGCTGCGTCACCCGACAAGACGTGGCAGGCACGGATTTCGGCTCGTCCCAGAGGATCTCAGCCCTCGATGCGCTCGGGCTGTATACGACGGGTGCGGCCTACGCGTCGGGCGAGGAGGCCTACAAGGGCCGACTCGAGCCAGGTCAGCTGGCCGACTTCGTCGTGCTCGATCGGGATCCACTCGAGGTGTCGGGCGAGGAGCTGACCGATCTGCGCGTCCTGGAGACCTGGGTCGGTGCCGAACGGGTGTGGTCAGCTCCGCGGTGACGTCGTCGAATCCCGCACGATCAACTGGGTTTTCAGTTGGAACGGGTGAGAGAACAGCTTGGCGTCCTTGGCGAGCGCGATGGTGCGTTCGACCGCGACCTGACCCATCGACGGCAGCGGCTGCTTCACGGTGGTGAGAGGCGTCGCCGCCCACCGTGCCATCAGGGTGTCGTCGAAGCCCACCACCGACAGATCGCGCGGCACGACGAGGCCGTGCTCCGACGCGGATCGCATCACCCCGATCGCGGCGGCGTCGCTGGTCGCGAAGATGGCGGTCGGTGGCGTGTCCAGGCTCAGCAGGTCGTCGGCACCCTTCTGTCCGGACTCGGCATCGAAACCGTTGCCGCTCACCAGATCCGGATCGAAAGCGATCCCGTATTCCTCGAGCGCCGTGCGATAGCCCTGGAGTCGCTCGGTGGCCACCACAGAGGTGGGGATACCGGCGATCAGACCGATGCGCCGGTGACCGAGCTCGAGCAGATGACGCGTCGCGGCCTTGCCACCCTCCCAGTTGGTGGCGGAGATGGTGACGACCGAGTCCCCGACCGCCGTGGCGGGGTCGATGAGCACCAGCGCCAGCCCCGCGTCGGCGCACCACTGCACCTGCTCATCGTCGACCGGCGACGTGACCGCGATCAGGCCCGCATAGCCGCGTGAGGCGAGATGATCGATCCAGTCGTGCGAGAGCACCGGGCACGCGTCGTCCTCGTCGTCACTCATACAGAGGGTCACGAGTTCATAACCGGCGCGCATCGCGGCGTGCACGGCGCCGTCCAGGATCTGCAGCGCATAGGGGCTCATCAGCGTGTCGAAAAGGATGCCGAGGGTCGTCCGGGGTGCGTGCGCTCGCGGCCGTGCGCGGTAGCCGAGTGTCTCAGCCGCAGCCGAAACCCGTTGCTGCGCAGAGGCGCTCACATCCGGTCGGCCATTGAAGACCTTGGACGCGGTCGAGAGCGACACGCCGGCGGCGTCTGCCACCTCCTGAAGCGTCGGCTTCATCATTCCTCCCTCGGCTCGGTCCCGGCGACCCTGTGAGGCATCCAAACATAACCCTTGACCGCACTCGCGACGGTGGCTAGCCTAGCGCCATTGCCGAAAGTTTCCGAAAGTTTCGGAACTCCCGAGGAGACCCCATGCAGATCAACCGACGCCAGCTGCTGGCCAGTGCCACCTTGAGCATTCCCCTGCTCGCCGCCGCCGGATGCGGAGGCGCCAAACCCGGCGGCGGAGGCGGATCCTCCAGCAATCTCACCGCCTGGGCCCTGACCGGCGGCGCCGAGCCGGTGTTCCGGTCGAGCTTCAAGCGGTGGAATGCCAAGCACCCCGACCACAAGTTCACCGTGCAGTATTTCGCCAACGACTCCTTCAAGAAGAAGATCCGCACGGCGGTCGGTTCGGGCAACGCTCCGACGCTGATCTACTCCTGGGCCGGCGGCACGCTTGCCGACTATGTGGCGAACGACGACGTGGTCGACCTGACCGGCAGCCTGCCCGACCTCAGTGAGCGCGCCCTGCCGTCGGTGATGGATGTCGGCAAGGTCGGCGGCAAGCAGTATGCGGTGCCCAACAACAACTCCCAGCCGGTGATCCTGTTCATCAACAAAAAGCTCTTCAAGCGAGCGGGTGTCGACGTGCCCAAGACGTGGGACCAGTTGCTGAAGGCCGTCGCCACGTTCAAATCCAAGGGCATCCTGCCGATCGCGCTGGCGGGCCAGAGCGTATGGCCGGAGCTCATGTGGCTCGAATACCTCACCGACCGTATCGGCGGCCCGGACGTCTTCAAGCGGATCACCCAGAACAAGAAGGACGCGTGGTCGGACCCTGCCATCACCAAGGCGCTGACCAAGATCAAGGAGCTGGTCGACGCCGGCGGATTCGGCGACAAGTTCGGCTCCGTCGTCGCCGACAACAACGCCGACGTCGCGCTGTTGCACACGGATCGCGCGGCAATGCTGCTGCAGGGCAACTGGGTCTACACCAGCTTCAAGACCGACGCGCCGAAGTGGTACAAGCAGGGCAACCTGGGCTGGGCGACCTTCCCGACGGTGGCGGGCGGAGCGGGTGATTCGTCCGACATCGTCGGCAACCCGGCCAACTACTTCTCGGTGTCGGCGCACGCGAGCAAGAAGGAGCAGAAGAAGGCGATCGCCTACCTCAACACGGTCAACCTCGACGCCAAGGCGGCCAAGCAGCTGCTCGGCCTGGGAATGATCCCGGCGGTCAAGGGGATCGAGTCGCAACTCGCGACCAACGAGGACAAGGAGTTCCTGACCTTCAGCTACGACATGGTCAAGAACGCCACCGCCTTCCAGCTCTCCTGGGACCAGGCCCTCAGCGATGACGCGGCGCAGAAGATGCTGACGAATCTGTCGAAGGTCTTCCTCGGCCAATCCTCCCCGAAGGACTTCGTGAAGGCGATGAACGCGACGATCTCGAAGAGCGCATGACGCAGGTGCAGGCCACGCCGGTCGGGCTGAAGAGCCGGCCGGCCCCTGCCCGCCGGCGGAAGGGCAGGGGAAGCGGGCCGAGCAACCTGATGCTGGCTCCCGCGCTGGCCTTCTTCGGCGTGTTCGCCCTGCTGCCGCTCGTGGGTGTCGTCGTGCTGTCGCTCTTCACCTGGGACGGCCTCGGGACACCGGAATTCGCCGGACTCCAGCACTGGCGGGAGACGTTCACCGATCCGGTGATGCACCACGCGATCTGGCTGTCACTGCTCATGACCATCGGCTGCTTCGTCTGCCAGGCGCCCGTCAGTCTGCTGCTGGGTGTCTTCATGGCAGGGCGGCAGCGCTACCGTGCACTCTTCTCGGTGCTGTATTTCCTGCCGCTGCTCTTCTCCGCCACCGCGGTCGGCATCGCCTTCACATCGATGCTCGACCCGAACTTCGGACTATCACAAGCATTGAACATCGATATTCTTCAGCAGGATTGGCTCGGTGATCCCACCCTGGCGTTCTGGGTTGTGATCGTCGTCATCTCGTGGTCGTTCGTGCCGTTCCACTCGTTGCTCTATCAGGCGGGCGTGCGACAGATCCCGCAGGCCCTGTATGAGGCGGCGTCCCTCGACGGGGCCGGACGCGTGCGGTGCTTCCTGCACGTGACCCTGCCGCAGCTGAAATACACCATCGTCACGAGCACGACGCTGATGCTCGTCGGCTCACTCACCTACTTCGACCTCGTGTTCATCATGACTCAGGGAGGCCCGGGCGACGCGACGCGGATCCTGCCGCTCGACATGTATCTCCGCG
>CAYPQR010000254.1:0-5001 GCA_964412865.1 uncultured Intrasporangiaceae bacterium | reverse complement strand
GTAAGATCATTCGCTTTGCTAATGGATCTCCGATCCCTATCGTGAAGGTCGTGGAGATCTTCCTCGCCGGCCTCGGTGTCGGCCTGTCGCTGATCGTGGCCATCGGGGCGCAGAACGCCTATGTGATGCGCCAGGGCATACGCCGTGAGGGTGTGCTGACGGTGGTGCTCATCTGCATCCTCAGCGACGTGCTGCTCATCGGACTGGGCACGGCCGGGATGGGGGCGTTCATCGGGGAGCACGAGCGGGTGCTGCTGCTCGTCACCTGGGCGGGGGTCGCGTATCTCGTGTGGTTCGCGATCCGAGCCTTCCGCTCGGCCGCCTCGCCGGGCGCGCTGCGTGTCGAGGACGCCGCACCGTCGCGCGGCACGGTGTCAGGGACCACCTTGGCGATGACCTACCTGAATCCGCAGGTCTATCTCGACACCGTCGTCATGCTCGGCGGCATCGCCGCGCGCTACGGCGGGGGGCGCTGGATCTTCGCCTCCGGCGCGGTCTCGGCGAGTGTCGTGTGGTTCATCGGGCTCGGCGCCGCGGCGGCCGCCCTGGCGGGGCCGCTGGGCAAACCGCGCACCTGGCGGATCATCGACGTCGGCGTGGGCGCGATCGTGCTGCTGGTCGCCGTGCGCATGGCGATCTCGGGTATGGGCTGATCCGCCGCGAGGAGAGTCGCGCTCGCCTCAGCCCGCGGGGGTGAACTCCGGGTCCACCCGGGCCTGCTGATCCATCCTCACCAGGCTCGCCGCCAGCAGGTGGACGCCCGACGCCAGGTCGTCGGCGTCGGTCCACTCCTCGGGACAGTGGCTGCGCCCGTCGTGGGAGGGCACGAAGATCATCCCGGCCGGGCAGCGTGCGGCCACATGGGCGGCGTCGTGGCCGGCGCCGCTGGGGAACGCGGACCACGTCATACCCAGTGCGTCGGCGGCCGCCGCGGTGAGGTCCTGCACTGACCGGTTCGTCGGCACGACCGGGTTGTCGACCATCCAGTCGATGACCGACTCGACGCCGTTCTCGGCGCTCTGCCGGGCGATCTCGTCGACGACCCGGCGCCGCACCGAACTCAGCCACTGCTGATCCTCGCTGCGGAACTCCGCATTGAGCAGTGTGCGGCCCGGCACGACGTTGTCGGCGCCCGGCTCGACGCGCAGGTTGCCGCACGTCGCGACGGCATGCACCGGCGCTCCGCAGCCCTCGCGCTCGACGGTCAGCACGGCCTTGGCCGCGGCCACCAGGGCGTCCCGCCGGTCGCCCATGACCCGGGTGCCCGCGTGATCGGACCGGCCGACGAACGTTGCGAGGAACCGCTCGATGCCGACGATCGCGGTCACGATGCCGATCCCCACGCCCTCCTGCTCGAGCCGCGGGCCCTGCTCGACGTGCAACTCCAGATATCCGTGCAGCGGACCGGCCATCCAGGTGGGGGTGAGCATCTTGTCCGGGTCGAGGCCGAACGACGTTGCCACGTCGCCGAGCCGGTGGCCGTCGGTGTCGGTGCGGTCGAGCGCCGCCGTGGTGAGCACCCCCGTGGCCGCCTGGCTGCCCAGGCAGCTGCCGCCATACGGGTTGGCCTCCTCGCCGAGGAAGTCGACCACCAGCAGGTCGTGGTCGAGCGACGTGCCGGTCTCCTGCAGTCTGCGCGCGACCTCGATGGCGCCCATCACCCCGGCGATGCCGTCGAACCGTCCGCCGCCCTCGACCGTGTCGGTGTGCGATCCCGTCACCAGCGGCGGCCCCTGACGCCGGCCGGGCAGGCGGCCGACGATGTTGCCCGCCGGATCGACGTGGACCTCCAGGCCGGCGTCGCGCATCTGCCGGTGCACGTGGTCCCGGGCCGCCTTGTAGGGAGTGCTGAACACCCTGCGCGTCCAGCCCGCCGCATCCGGATCGGTCAGTTCGGCGAGCTCGTGGATCCGGGACCACAGGCGTTCTTTGTCCGGCTGCAACTGCTCGAGGTCCACCATGACGACATCCTCCCGCACAGGGCGGTGCGATGTCACGGGTGGCTTCGAGGGTTGACTTCAAGCGAACTTGAACTCTTAACGTCTCGGTCATCGACGTGATCGCGTGATTCGCGCTGGGCGGAGCAGCGGTCGGACTGGAGGAACGATGCGTGTGGTCAGTGCGACGGCGTTCGGAGGACCGGAGGTGCTGGAGATGCGCGACGTCTCCGTGCCGTCGCCGGACCGGCATCAGGTGAGGATCGAGGTGACGCTGGCCCCCGTCATCACCCTGGACGCCCTGATCCGGGCAGGGCGGGGTCCGGGCTTCGGCGTGCAGCTGCCGTTCGTGCCGGGCGTCGGGGTCGTCGGGGTGGTGGCCGAGATCGGCGCGGACGTCGATCCGGGTCTGCTCGGCCGGCGTGTGATGGCGGATGTGAGCGGCGGGTATGCCGAGATGGCACTGGCGGGAGACGAGGATCTCGTCCCGATCCCCGACGATGTCGACGACGAGGCCGCAGCCGCCATGCATCCGGATGGCCGGACCGCACTGCGGCTGATGGAGATCGCCGACCCGCGTCCCGGGGGCTGGGTGCTCGTCAACGCCGCCGCCGGGGGAGTCGGGTCACTGCTGGTGCAGCTGGCGACGCGCGCCGGCGCGGCCGTGATCGGCGCCGCGGGCAGCGCGCGCAAGCTCGCGTCGGCCGTCGACAGTGGCGCCAAGGACGTCGTCGACTACACCGATACGGAGTGGATCTCGCAGGTGCGCAGCATCGCGGGCGGTGAAGGCGTGGATGTCGTCATGGACGGTGCGGGCGGTCAGATCGGGGCTGCGGCCCTCGACGCCGTGCGGCCCGGAGGCACCTTCCTGGCATACGGCGCCCCCGGAGGCAGATTCGCCGATATCGACGCCGACCGGGCCGGGGCCCACCGGGTCCGGCTACACGGCATCGACGCGGTGCAGCTGGACCCGGCGGAGCGAGTCCGTCTGGGGCGCACGGCGCTGCGGCTGGTGGCCGAGCAGCAGGTCACTCCGCACATCGGCCGGATCTACGATCTGGCCGACGCCGAGCAGGCGCATCGCGATCTGGAGTCACGGCGCAGCATCGGCAAGTCGCTGCTGCGTGTCACGCGGGCTTGAACACGCAGTCGCCGCTACGTGCCGGCGGATCAGGTCGGCGACCCCGGCACCCAGTCGCCGAGGTCGGTGACCGACCGCATGACGTGTCCGTGGTGTTTCGCGAGGACGGTGAGGAGCGTGTCGGCGTCACGGTCGTGGTAGGCCGCGAGCAGCGCACTGTGCTCGTCGTGCATGCTGTGCCGATCGTCGTCGGTGACGCGCACCATCGTCTGCACCGGTTCGGTGACGTTCCACGCGATGCCGAGCATGTGCAGCAGCCGCGGCATACGGCATGGTCGCAGCATCGCCTCGTGGAAGTCGCGACTGGCGCGCTGGTATGCCGAGGCGTCACCGGCCGCGATCGCCGCCGCGCTCGCCCGATGGATCTCGTCGAGCCGGCGGTCGTCGGCAGCGTCCGCGTGCCGCATCGCGACCTCGACGGCGGCCTTCTCCAGCGCGGTCCGCACCAGATAGAGCTCGTTGAGCTCCTCGGGCGACAGTGACGTAACCGTGTATCCGAGCCGGGGCTGATGCTCGAGGAGCCCCTCGCCGACAAGGGTTTTCAGCGCTTCGCGCACGGGTATGCGCGAGAGCCGGAAGAAGGCCGCCACGTCGTCGAGCGGGATCGGGGTGCCGGGCGGCACCTGCCCCGACGCCACGACACGGCGCAGTTCATCGACCACCTGCGGGCCCGAGGCGTAGCCCGTCGGCGCCTGCAGCAGGTCGACGAACGGCGAGTGGTGCGGATGATCCATGGCACCTCCTACCCGGCTGATGGGTCACGCTACTCCACCCGCCGGCGCTCCCGGTGCGGTCCAAAGGGTGCGCCGGCGGGCATGCGTCCCGGTCGGCGCGGAAACTCGTTCCGGTGAATCTATGTCGTTCTATTGACGGTCGTAACGACAACTCAATATGGTTGCGACATGGAGCTTCACCCCTCTGCGCACGTCGACACCTTCTGCCGCGACCACCTCCCGCCGATGGAGCAATGGCCGGACCTGATCTTCGAACTGCCGGACCTGAAGTATCCCGAGCGCCTCAACTGCGCGAGCGAACTACTGGCCACCGCGACTCAGGAGCCCGACCGGCCCTGCCTGCACGAGCCGGGCCGCCCGACCTGGTCATACGGCGATCTGCTCGCCCAGGCCAACCGCGTCGCCCGCGTCCTGGTCGAGGATCTGCACGTCGTGCCCGGCAACCGGGTGCTGCTGCGCGGACCCAACAACCAATGGCTGACCGCGGCCTGGTTCGGGGCGATCAAGGCCGGTGCCGTCGTCGTGACCACCATGCCGCTGCTGCGCGCCGGGGAACTCGCAGACATCCACGAGATCGCCCAGCTCGACGCCGCGCTCGTCGACCACCGCTTCCCCGACGGCGTGCCTGCCGGCGTGCCGACGCTGACCTACGGCGACGACGCGTGGGAGCAGCTGCTGGCCGGCAAATCCGACCAGTTCGACGACGTGCAGACCTCCAGCGACGACGTGGTGATGCTCGCCTTCACCTCCGGCAGCACCGGACGGCCGAAGGCCACCATGCACTTCCACCGCGACGTGCTCGCGATCTGCGACACGTTCTCCAAGCAGATCCTGCAGCCGAGCGAGGACGACGTCTTCATCGGCACCGCGCCCTACGCGTTCACGTTCGGCCTCGGCGGCGACATGCTCTTCCCGCTGCGCGTCGGCGCGTCGGCCGTGCTGGTCGAGAAGGCGACGCCGCTGCAGCTCGCCGACCTGATCGAAGAATTCGGTGCGACAACGTGTTTCACCGCGCCGACGGCATACAAGGTGATGATCAACGACGGTCGCACCTTCCCGAGCCTGAAGGCAGCCGTCTCCGCGGGCGAACACCTGCCGGCCGCCACCTGGGAGTCCTTCCGCGAACTGACCGGCGTGCGGATCATCGACGGCATCGGCGCCACCGAGATGCTGCACATCTTCATCTCGG
>CAYPQR010000253.1:0-5049 GCA_964412865.1 uncultured Intrasporangiaceae bacterium | reverse complement strand
CTACACGTTCGGCTTCGACACCGCCGTCTCGATCGCCACCGAGTCGATCGACCGGTTGCGCACGACCGGCGAGTCGCACCACCGCTGCATGGTCGTGGAGGTCATGGGCCGCAGCGTCGGATGGATCGCCCTGCACTCCGGCATCGCCGCCGGCGCGCACGCCGTGCTCATACCGGAGGTGCCGGTGACGCTGCAGCAGATCTGCGGCTGGGTCGAGGCGGCGCGCGACCGCGGCCGCGCACCCGCGATCGTCGTCGCGGAGGGCTTCATCCCGGAGGGCCAGCAGCAGGAGGTCTCCCCGCGCGGCCAGGACTCGTTCGGCCGCCCACGGCTGGGCGGCATCGGCGAGCAACTGGCGCCGCTGATCGAGGAGGCGACCGGCATCGAGACGCGCTGCGCGACGCTGGGGCACCTGCAGCGCGGCGGCGTGCCCACGGCATACGACCGGGTGCTCGCGACCCGGTTCGGCACCGCGGCCGTCGACGCGGTCGTCGACAAGAAGTTCGGCTCGATGGTCGCCCTGGTCGGCACCACCATCACGACGGTCGACCTGCACGAGGCGACCACGGTGCTCAAGACGGTGCCGCGCGAGCAGTGGGACGACGCGGCGATCCTGTTCGGCTGACCGTCACGCCGGAGCCCGCGGCTACAGCCCGTTGGCCTGCAGGTACTGCTTGGCGACCGCGCCCGGAGCCTTGTGGTCGATCTGCACCGCGATGTTCATCGTCTGGATGGCCTTCAACGTGAGCAGCGAACTGACCCAGTTCATCGTCTGCGCGAAGGCCGGCCCCTCCTTCTTGATCACCGACTTCTTGACGACCGGGGCCACGAACTGAAAGCCCATGATGCCCTTCGGGTCCTTCAGCGCGACATATTTGCCCGACTTGACTCCCTGGGAGAACGTGGCATCCGTGCTGAACGCGTCACCGACGTTGCCGCTGCCCTTGTCCAGGGCCTGGTACTGCTGCCCGGTCTGGGCGCCGACGAACTTCATCGCGGTCAGGCCGTAGGCCTTCTTGAGTCCGACCAGGCCGGCATACCGTGTCCGGTTCGGCGGCTGGGCGACGTAGGTGGTGCCCTTGCCCTTGGGTCCGACGTTGGTCAGGTCGCTGACCGACTTCAGATGGTATTTCTTGGCGAAGCTGGTCTTGACGAACAACGTGTCGACATCCTCGAACGGCGTCTGCTTCAAGATCGTGGCGTCGCGGTTGGTCTCCTCGAACTTCTTGGCGGCCTGGTAGGTGGCTTCGGCCGTCTTCGGCTGCTTCTCCTTCGCGACACTGGTGACGATCTCACCCAGATATTCGGGATAGAGATCGATCTTGCCCGACTTGAAGGCCGTGTCGATGACGCCGGATGCCCCGATGCTCAACTTCTGTTTGACGGTGAACCCCTTGGCTTGCAGAGCGGTCTGATAGAGGTCGTTCAGCAGCGTTTCTTCCGCGAAGTTCTTCGAACCCATCGTGACCGCCGGCTTGCCCTTGCCCGGCGTGCCGGACGGCAGCGAGACGCCCTTGGCCGTGATGCCGGATGCGCCACCGCTCGACGCCGAACTGGACGAGGCGGACGAGCTGGAGGAGCTCGGCGAGTTCGAGGCCGAGCCGCCGCCTCCGGCCGCCGCAGTGGACCCGGACCCGGAGCCGCCGCTGCCACAGGCGGCCAGCGTCGCCGACATCGCAACGACCGAGACCGCGCAGACTCCACCTCGCCAATGCCGTCCTCGAGCCCCTGCTCCATTGAAGATGTCCCGCATGATCAATCGGTTTCCTTTCTTCTCGATACAGCCCCCGAACGTCGCGGCCGACGCGCTAGGTCGCCGCCAGGCTGCGACGAATCCTCAGGCCACGAGGTGTCAGCGCCCGCTCCGCCGCCGTCAGGATCAACTCGCCGCCGAAGGCGATCACGATGGCGACGGCCGCCGCCGCCAGCAGCCCGCCCAGGCCGTATGACGAGATGGAGCCGATGATGTCTCCCAAGGTGCCCGAGTAGCCGGAGAAGATCGCCAGGTAGGCCGTGGCGACGACATACACCCAGGCAGTGCGCACGCCGGCCATGATCAGCGGCACGCAGTTGGGCAGCTCGACCCGCAGCAGGATCTGCATACCCTTCATGCCCATCCCCTGGGCCGCCTTCACCGTGCCGGGGTCGACACCGTCGACCGCCACATACGCGTTGGTGAGCACCAGCGGCAGTGCCAGGATGACCAGCGCGACGGTGATGTTGACCAGCCCGAAGCCGTAGATGCTGACCCCGAGGGCGATGATCGCCAGGGTCGGCAATGCGCGCAGCACGTTGCCACCGTTGATGGCCAGGAACGACATCCGGTGGAAGTGGCCGACCACCGCACCGATCGGGATGCCGATCACGACGGAGATGGCGACGGCCAGTGCCGACATCCAGATCTGCTTGATCCCTCCGCTGATCAGCATGCCGCTGTGCGACCCGAAGAAGTCGAGGATGTCGCCGCCGAGGCCACCCACAGCCGGCATCATCACGCCGCTCCTCTCGCGCTGCGGCGCAGCCACGGCGTGATCGCCCGCTGCACGATCACCAGGGCGGTGTCGGCCGCAAGGGCCAGCAAGATGGCCAACAGGCTCGCCGAGACCATCTCGGTCTTGAACACGGTGTGGATTCCGTCGAAGATCGGCGCGCCGAGCCCGAGCGGCGTCACATCGGCGGCAATCGTCGCCAGGGAAATGGCGGTGACGGCCGAGATGCGCAGGCCCGCCATGATCGAGGGGATGGCCAGCGGCAGATTGACCCGCAGCAGCACCTGCCGCGGGGTCATCCCCATCCCGATGGCGACCTTGGTGGCGTCCGGCGGCACCGATTGCAGCCCGGTCAGGGTGTTTCGGAACATCAGCAGGAAGGTGTAGCCGGTCAGGCCGAGCTCGATCGTGGTGAGCCCCAGCCCGGTGAGCGGCACGAAGAGGAAGAAGAACACCAGCGACGGAATGGTGTAGAGGAAGGTGGAGAAGGCCGTGAACCCCTGCTCGAACCAGCGCCGTCGGTAGGCATAGAGCGCCGCGCTCACCGAGATGATCAGGCCGCAGCCGATCGCGATCAGGAAGATGTAGATGTGCTGCACGAGCGCCGGTCCGAGCGTGCTGCCCCAGTTGCTGCGCACCCACTCCCAGCAGAAGAACTGGTTCGGCGAGCACGCGGACTCCCCGAACTTCGGTATGACGGGCCCGCCACCGCCGCCTCCCCCGTCGGCCAGCACCCCGGCCGCAGCGACGAGCAGCGCGGTCACGGCGCGTCATCTCCTCCGCCGTCGGCCACCGCCCTGCGCAACTGCTCGAGGGTGACGGTGCCCAGCTCCGTGCCGTCACCCTCGACGACCAGCAGCGCCGTCGCGTCCGTCGTGAACAGCCGCGACAGGCCGATGCGCAGCGACTCGTCCGCCCCGATCGTGGGCACATCGGGCCCGGCCGCCGCCCTGATGCCGGGCTCGACGACCTCACGCATCTGCCGCAATGCCAGGCGCTTCAGTCCGCGGTCGGCGCCGACGAAGTCGGCGACATAGTCGTCGACCGGGTGCGCGAGCAGCTCGTCCCCGGTGCCGTATTGCGCGAGGACGCCGCCCTCGCGCAGCACCGCGACCCTGTCGCCCATCTTGATGGCCTCGTCGATGTCGTGGGTGACGAAGATGACCGTCTTGCTGATCTTCGCGTGCAGCTTCAAGAACTCGTCCTGGATGCCCGACCGGGTGATCGGGTCGAGTGCGCCGAACGGCTCGTCCATCAGCATCACCGGTGGGTCGACCGCCAGTGCCCGCGCGAGGCCGATGCGCTGCTGCTGGCCGCCGGAGAGCTGCGCCGGATAGCGCTTGGCGAAGGTCCGGTCCAACTGCACGAGGTCGAGCAACTCCAGCACCCGCTCCTCGATGCGCGCTTTCGGCCAGCCGAGCAGCTTCGGCACGACCGAGATATTTCCCGCGATCGTCATGTGCGGAAAAAGTCCGATCTCCTGGATGACGTAGCCGATGTCGCGCCGCAGCGACGTCGTGTCGGCCGACCGGATGCTCTTGCCGCCGATGAGGATGTCGCCCTCGGTCAACTCGATCAAGCGGTTGACCAGCATCATGGTGGTGGTCTTGCCGCCGCCGGACGGGCCCACCAGGCAGCAGATCTGCCCGGCCGGCACGGTGAACGACAGGTGATCGATGGCGGGCTGCTCCTGGCCCGCATACCGCTTGACGACGTCGCGGAATTCGATGTCTACGCCGGAATGTGGGGAGTCGGCGCCGCCTTCGGCTGCTTCCGCATCGAGCGCACGGCTCCCCTCGTGACTCATGCTGCTCGACGCTCCTGCCGAACGTCCACGCGAGAACCCGACACGCTGCACCACCCTTGTCTCTGCTGCGTGTCGGCACCACGAGCGTCAGCGCGCAACCCCATTCGCCATCGAGGCAAATTGCTATACCCACGTGAATTATTTCGCGATGCATAGCATCGGTCAACGGATACGCCGCAAATGTGACCGAACCGCCGCAATAACGCCGGGCGCGGCGATGCTCTCCTGCACGCCCGGCACCGACCTGAGATGCTGGCGCGGTGAGCGACATCCTCCTGCTGCATTCCGCCCTCGGGCTGCGCCCGGCCGTGCTCGACTTCGCGACGGCGCTGCGCGACGCCGGCCACACGGTGCATACGCCGGACTTCTATGACGGGCACGTCTTCGACGGGCAGCGCGAGGGATTGGCCTACCGCGACGAGGTCGGCGCCGGCGTGATCTTCAAGGAGCGTCTGCTGCCGCAGCTCACCGAGCTGCCGGAGGACGCCGTGCTGGCCGGGTTCTCGCTCGGCGCCGCGTATGCCCAGGCGCTCGCCGGCCGGCGACCCCGGGCCACCGCCGTCGTGCTGCTGCATTCGGTCGCCGCACCGCGCGGTGACTGGCCGGGAGCGCCGGTGCAGGTGCACCGCTATGCACAGGACCCGTTCGTCGACGAGGACGATCTCGCCGCCCTCGCCGCGGCCGTGCGCTCCTCGGGTGCGGTCTTCGAGGACTGGGTGACACCCGGCAGCGGCCACATGTTCACCGACCCGG
>CAYPQR010000252.1:0-5056 GCA_964412865.1 uncultured Intrasporangiaceae bacterium | reverse complement strand
CCCGGTCGCGGGTGGCGAACAGACCGGCGAACTGCATCGACTCGATCGCCAGGCCGGTCTCGAGATCGACCTCCAGCCCCTTGTCGATCGCCGTCTTGGCGGCACGCAGCGCGTAGGCCGGCCCGCCGACGAACTGCCGCATCTTCGCCTGTGCGGCCTCCAGGACGTGCCCCGGCTTCGCCAGTTCGTCGACGAGCCCGATCGCGAGCGCCTCCTGCGCGTCGACGAACCGGCCGGTGAAGACGATGTCCTTGGCCTTGGCCGGCCCGACCAGCCGGGAGAGCCGCTGCGTGCCACCGGCGCCGGGAATGATGCCCAGCAGGATCTCCGGCTGCCCGAGCTTGGCGTCCTCCGCCGCGATCCGGAAGTCGCAGGTCATCGCGAGCTCGCAGCCGCCGCCCAGCGCATAGCCGGCGACCGCCGCGACCGTCGGCTTGGGGATCTGCGCGACGGCCTTGAAGCACTCCTGCAGCCGCCCGGCACGGGCCACCATGTCGGTGTAGCCGAGATGCTCCATCTCCTTGATGTCGGCACCTGCGGCGAACACCTTCTCGCCGCCGTAGACGATGACGGCCGAGATCGCGTCGTCGCCGCCGGCGTCATGTGCGGCCTGCGCAAGCCCCTCCTGGACGTGGCTGTCCAGCGGGTTCATCTTCGGACGGTCGATCCGGATCAGGCCGAGTCCGTCCTCGCTCGTGAGGGAGACGTATTCCCCGTAGTCGGTCATGACGGACTAGACCTGGGTCTCGCCGCCGTCTTCACCGGTCTCCGGCGGGGCGCTGGTCGCCGCGTGGGGACCGTCGCCGGTGACCGACTGGTGCCACAGCTGCACCGCCTGCAGCACCATCTGGGTCGTCGACTGCAGCAATCCCTTCAGGTCGTCGTGCTGGGCGACCAGGTGCTCGCCGGTGACGACCAGCGTGCCGTTGGCGATGCCGGCCTTGATGATGTTGAGGCTGAGCGTCACGTCATTGGCCGCGAGCAGCTGCTTGGTGATGTCGTCGGGGATCTCGTCGGTGATCTGCCACTGGCCGAAGACGCGCATCATGGCGGGCTCGCCCTCCATACAGCGGACGAACAGCTGCTGGCCCTCGACCTTGTAACCGACATCGCCGTCGCTGTCGATGTCGGGGCGGTAGCCCTCGTCCTGCAGGGCATCCAGCACGCGTCCACGCAGGGGATGTTCGTCGGCAGGCGGCGGGAAGTTGGGCATAGATGTGGGATCTGTCATACGACGACCGTACTTGAGTCCTTAGTCTGGCACCTATGCCCACCCGACAATTCGATGCCGCACCCTGCCACTACGACGTTCCGCCGCCCCTCGGGGCCACGCTCGTCGACGGCGGTGCACAGTTCGCCTGTTACGCGGACCGGGCGACCGCGGTCGAGCTGTGCCTCTTCGACGACCGGGACGCGGAGCAGCGCATCAGCCTGCACGAGCACGGCCACGGCATCTGGGCGGGACAGGTCGCCGGCATCCGGGCGGGGCAGCGCTACGGATTCCGTGTGCACGGGCCCTACGACCCGCGACGCGGCCACCGCCACAATCCAGCCAAACTGCTGATCGATCCGTATGCCCGGGGCATCGTCGGCGACGTCACCTGGCGGCCCGAGGTGTTCGGCCACGTCGTGGGCGACGACCTGTCCGGCGACGGCGATGTGCGCGACGACCGCGACAGCGCGCCCTACGTGCCGCGCGGCGTCGTGGTCTCGGACGGGTTCGACTGGGGCGACGACAGCCCGCCGAAGATCCCGTGGACGCAGACCGTGATCTACGAGGCGCACGTGCGAGGCCTCACGATGACACACCCGGAGATCCCCGAGCACCTGCGCGGCACCTATGCCGGGGTCGCGCACCCGGTGACGATCGCGCACCTGAAGCGGCTCGGCGTCACGACGATCGAATTGCTGCCGGTGCACGCGTTCACCAGCGAGCCGCACCTCGTGCAGCACGGCCTGACCAACTACTGGGGCTACAACACGCTCGGCTTCTTCGCGCCACACGCGGCATACGCCTCCTCGGACGAGCCCCTGGAGGTGGTGAACGAGTTCAAGGGCATGGTCAAGCTGCTGCACGCCGCCGGCATCGAGGTGATCCTCGACGTGGTCTACAACCACACCTGCGAACAGTCGGCCGCCACCGGTGCCACGCTCTCGTGGCGGGGGCTGGCCGGCGCGGCCTACTACCGCCTCGACGATCAGGGCACCGATGTCGACGTGACCGGCTGCGGCAACACCATCGACACGCGCGAGCCGGCCGCCATGCAGATGGTGCTGGATTCGTTGCGCTACTGGACCACGGAGATGCACGTGGACGGCTTCCGGTTCGACCTCGCCGTCGCCCTGGGCCGCGGCGCCGACGACAGCTTCCACCCGGACCACCCGTTCTTCATGGCGCTGCGCACCGACCCGGTGTTGTCGCGCGTCAAACTGATCGCCGAACCGTGGGACGTCGGCTCGCACGGCTGGCGCACCGGCCAGTTCCCTCCGCCGATCGGGCAATGGAACGACCGCTTCCGCGACACGGTGCGCACCTTCTGGCTCGGGGACGTTGCCGCCGACCTGGCGGGCGCACCCGGGCACGGCCTCAGCGATCTGGCCACCCGGCTCGCCGGCTCGCAGGACCTCTTCGGCCGGGCCGGGCGCCGCAGCTCGCCCATGTCGTCGATCAACATGGTCACGGCACACGACGGGTTCACGGCCGCCGATCTCACGGCATACAACCGCAAGCACAACGAGGCCAACAAGGAGGACGGCCGAGACGGCAGCGGCAACAACCACTCCTGGAACTTCGGGGTCGAGGGCCACGACGACGCGGACCAGGCGACGGAGAGCCGACGGCGGCGTGCGGTCCGGAATCTGCTCGCCACACTGCTGCTCAGCGCGGGCGTGCCGATGGTGCTCGGCGGCGACGAACTCGGACGCACCCAGCGCGGCAACAACAACGCCTACTGCCAGGACAACGAGATCAGTTGGCACGACTGGGCGCTCGACGACCGGCAACGCGACCTGGTCGAGACGGTCGGCTATCTGGCGGAGTTCCGCGCCGCCCACGCCGTGCTGCGCCAGCGCAGCTTCTTCCCCGGATCGGATGTCGCGGGTGACGATCTCCCGGCCCTGCGCTGGTATGCCGCCGACGGCGAGATCCTCACCGCCGAGCAGTGGAACGACCCGCATCGACGCACCATGCAGGTCGTCTTCGACGGCACCGACGTCGGTGACACCAGACTGCTGGTCGTCATGCACGGCGGGGCGCACGACGCCACGGTGCGGCTGCCGAAACCCGATGGCGTTATGGCGTGGGATCTGGTGTGGGACAGCAGGTATGAGCATCCGAGCCAGGTGCCGAGCCGAGCGCTCTCAGTGGGCGACGACCTCGACGTGAACTCGGCATCGATGGTGGTCCTCCAGGCGCAACAGCCGGTCGGGTAGGCGAGCCGCGCACACCTGGCCGGTCGAGTAGGCGAGCGCCCAGCGCGAGCCATATCGAGACCTCGTAAGGTGTGTTGCCAACTGGCTTGGCAACGCATCCTCGCAGGTCTCGATACGCCCTCGACTTCGTCTCGTGCTACTCGACCAGCCAGATGGCAACGCCGGCTCGGAGGTCTCGCTCCCCCGCGCGCTGCGCTCTATGCGGGAGGTGCCCCCATTGGGCTCGCTCGTCCCTCGCTTCGCCCTACTCGACCGGCCCATCTGTTGACTGCGGCCTGGTGTGCCACAGCCACCAGAGGCCCGCCATGGGCAGCACGAGCGGCACATAGCCGTAACCGCCGCCGAAATCGGACCAGACGGTGGTGTCCGGGAAGGCCGCGGTGTCCAGGATGCTCCAGAGACCCACGGCCAGCACGCCACACATCTCGATACCGATCGTCACCCGCGCGACCCGCACGGAGACCGGGCCGGAGCGCGCGAGCGCCACCGTCGCGACGATGTAGATGACGGCCGCGAGTGCGGACAGCAGATAGGCCAGCAGGCCCTGGTGGTAGTAGGCGCTGCCCGGCTGGAAGTATTCGATCAGCTGCAGGATCGAGCGGCCGGTCGCCGCCAGCGCGAAGAGCCCGTATACGGCGATGAGCATCCGGCCGAAGCCGGTGCTGGTGTGCATCCTCGTGTCAGCCATTCCCGTTCCAAAGTTGCAGCAGCCTGAAAACCATCACCAGCAGCCCGAGCGCCGCGACGAGCAGCACGCCGGTGCCCCACCGGGTCTCCCGCTCCGCGATCGCCCAGAAGCCCGCGATCGGCAACACGAACACCAGCCCCACGAGGTAGGCGATGAACAGCGCCTTCGACATCTCCCCGCTGGCGTCGCCGATCGTCACGATGCCGACGACCATCTGCACGATGATCGCGAGCTCGGCCGCGCTCGCCAGATAGAACGTCGGGTTGTCCATGGCGCGACCGCGGATCGTCAGGTATGCCACGTAGGCCGCGAGCGCGACGAGGAGCACCAGGAGGGTGACGGTCAGCGGAGCGAGCACCGCCACATCCTACGAACCGCACCTCGGACTTCCGACGGCGCACGCTCGAACGGACACGTGGACCCGCGCCGGACGGGCGCGGGCCCGGGTTCAGGCGTTGGCGATCAGGCCCATCTCGGCCGGACTGGCCAGGCCCGCATGATGGGGCAGCACCCTCACCGTGTATCCGATCGCTCCGGTCCTGGCGATCCGGACCGTGCCTTCGTAGGGCGTGCGGCCCTCGTCGGTGGGCGTCATGGGCGACATGGCGTCGATCAGCACGTCGGTCAGTTCGTCCGCCTCGTCGACCCGTCCGCGGACGACCTGCACCTCGACGTCGTCGGGCGACAGGTCGCCGAGCGAGACCATGGCCCGCACACGGAACTCGTCGCCGACCTGGGGCGTGTCGGGCACGTCGAGGGAGTCGGCGTAGTCGACCGACACGGCACCGAACCCGCCGCGCACCCGCTGTTTGTATGCGGCGAGGTCCCGCGCGCCCGCATACCCGTCGGCGATCATCGCCCGGCCCGCCTCGGCAGCAGGCGTGTAGAGCCGCTGCGTGTATTCGCGCACCATCCGGGTGGCCAGCACCTTCGGCC
>CAYPQR010000251.1:0-5081 GCA_964412865.1 uncultured Intrasporangiaceae bacterium | reverse complement strand
AGCTGCTCAACCTCGTCGCCAACCACAGGGTCGTCGTGACGCTCGAGGACAACGCGGTCCCAGGCGGATTCGGCGAGTCACTGGCCAGGAGAGCACGCAAGACAGGCATCTCGACGAGAGTATGCCCATTCGGCCTCGAGCCCGCCTACGTCGCGGCAGGGTCACGCGGCGACATCCTCGCGGCCGCCGGGCTCGACGCGCAGCGCATCGCGTCGTCCGTGCAGTCGGTGCACTGGCCGATCCCGGCGCTGGTCCAGGGTCTGAGATCCCTGCCCGGGTAGGAGGCGGCGACCGGCTGCCGCACCTCACCGTGATGAACAGCGGCGCCGATCAATGCTTCGGGCGTCGGCCGGCGTCGTCTGCCGCGCCGGCGTGCACGACAGGGGCCGGCTCAACGCGGGCGATCCTGGCGAGCAGAGCCGTCGGATGCCGCATGAGCCATCCCGAGATGATCTGCGCCGCCGCGTATGCCAGCCCCGCGGCGACCACGCCGATCGCCAGCCCTGCGACGACGTCCTGTGTGTGGTGCACGTGGGCTGCGACCCGAGCCCATGCGATCACGATCGCGAGGATTCCGAGTCCGGCGCCGTACCAGCGGTGCCGGATCGCGATGAGCACCGCGATCAATGCGGCGGCGGCGCTGTGGTCGGACGGAAAGCCATTGTCGGGCGCGTGTGCGAAAAGCGGATGAATCGACGGGTCCTGCACGAACGGACGGGGGTCGGTGTGCAAAGCACCGGCAACCATGATCAGCAGCACGGTGATGACGAGGCCGATCACGCCCGCTGCTGCGAGCGTGATCTTGCCGCGTCGCGTTTCGGCCCACAGCCAGATTGCGGCGAACGCGGCCACCATCACCCACAGCAGGTACTGGGCGGCCCATACGGTCAGGTCGTTCATCACTGCTTGCTCCCGTCGATGCGCTCGACCCGGCGCCGATGCCGCCCGGCCGGATGTGTAGGTCTTGTCACCAGCACACCGCCCGTGACCGGGCGCGACGCTACACCGGCACCCCGATGGTTTCCTGGGAGTGCGCGACCTACGCCGGACGCCGAACGCACGAGGACCCTCCGGGGCGACCTGACGCCACGATGGGCGCCGGCGCGGCGCCCGGGATCCGGGGCTGTCGTCGGCTCGGGCGCGAACACGACGCGCCGGTAGAGCCAATAGCGACAGAGGGTGCCCAGACCGATGCCGATGACGTTACCCGACAGGTTGTCGTCGAGGCGGCTGGTCAACCCCAGGAGATCATGGGACACCCACAAGGCAACGATCGACATGCCGAGGCCGATCAGGTTCGACAGGATGAACATGGCGATCTGCCGACCGGACATGCGGCGGTTGCCGCGCCAGGTGACCCAGGAGTTCCCCAGGTATGTGACGACCATGGCAGCGGCGACGGCCGCGGCCTTGGCAATGCTGGGATCCCACCGATCGAAGGGGGCGGTGCCCCACAGCAGATTGAATACGCCGATGTCCACCACGTAACCGACGCCACCGACTGCGAGAAACGACACCACTTCTCGCACACGCGAGATCATGGCGCCCTTCATGCCGAGGTCGTCGATCTGGGCGCAGGCCATGGGTGGTGCAGGATCTCGCCGATCCGCCATTTCAGGACGGTGGACAGCGCCTCCGCCACGATGTCACCGGACATCTTGGACGTGCCGGCGACCCGGTCGGTGAAGATGATCGGTATTTCGACGATGCGCAGCCCGGCTCGCTCGGCCTGCCAGGTGTTTTCGATCTGGAAGCAGTATCCGTCGGAACGCGAGGACACGACGCCGATACGTCGCAGCGCGTCCGCACGGAATGCCTTGAAGCCGGCGGTGCAGTCCTGGGTCGTCAGGCCGAGAACGAAGCGTACGTAGGCGTTGCCGCCACGCGAGAGCGCGCGGCGCCGGAAGCTCCACCTGTACGTGGCGCCCCCGATGACGTATCGGGAACCGACGGCGATGTCGGCGCGGTCGAGCGCGGCAAGCAGCGTCGGCAGCTGGTCGGGCGGATGGGAGAGGTCGGCATCCATCTGCACGATGTGCTCGTAGTGGTGCTCCAGCGCCCACCCGAAGCCCGCCCGGTAGGCAGGGCCGAGGCCCTTCTTGGAGAAGCGCTGCAGCAGGAAGACGCGAGCGGCAAATCGAGGGTCGGCGCGCACGACATCGGCGGTGCCGTCGGGGCTGGAGTCATCGACGATCAGAACGTCGGCGTCGGGCGCATACCTGGCGATCCCGTCCAGCAGCAGTTCGATGTTGTACGACTCGTTGTAGGTGGGCACGACGACCAGGTCGTGATGGAGTGTCCGCATCGTCCCGCGGGCGGGGTCAGGAGATTGCATTGTGGCTCCTCGGAGAAGTGGAGTTGCGGTGAACGACCGGGACAGAGCGAGCCTGCCCGTCTCGCAACCAGATCCGCAGGTGGTCCAACCGGGTCACCCGGTGATATCGAGTTGCCAAAACATCGCGTAGGTTGCTCGAGGCGCTGTCGACGTCGCGGGCGGAGGCAGCGAACCAGGTCGGAGCACGTGCACCGTCCAGGGTTCTCGCCAACAGGACGGCGTGAGGGTCGAGGTTGACCTCAGGTGTCTTCCACAGGTAAGGGTATGGGTCGGACAGGCCGGTCGCTTCCGCCACGGCCGGATGGCCATCCATCACGATGACCGTGTCACCGGGCCGCGCAGCACGCGCGATGGCCTGTCCCGCGCGGGCGTCAGGCGAACTCGGTGGCCGCCCGGTGGTGACCGTGGCGGTGAAGGCCACCACGGCCGTCAGTGTCGCGACCGCCTTGCCCAGCCTCGGATAGCGCCTCGCACACAGCCCGACGCCGACCGACAGAGGCACGACCATCTCCAACGCATATCGCCCGAAGAAGTGCCGTCCGGCCATGACCGAGAACACCTCGTAGGCGAGCATCACCACGAGGGCGACGGGCACCCAACGGCGGACCGAGTCGAGCACGCCCGCGCCGGGGTCACGATGTTCGCGGGTCAGCAGCATCACGATGATCAGCACGGCCGCGAGCGCCATCCCGTTGAGGAGCACCGACTCGATCAGCGCGTGCCGTCGCGCCAGGTCGCCCGCGTGCAGGCCGCCGGCCAACTGCCGCATCCCGGCCTCGAACCGGAAGCGGTACATGGCGAACCAGACCCCGCGAAGCGAGGTGCCGTGCGCGAGGGTCCATGCGGCGACGACCGCCGCCATACCGACCGCACCAGCGGCAAATGCTGCCGCCACGGCCACGATCCGGCGTGCTCCGAGTGACCGGGAACACAGCAGCACCATCACGCCGGCGAAGACCACGACGTCGATCATGTTCTGTTTGACCAGCACGGCGCCGACGGCGCACGCGCCCGCGAGGGCTGCGGAGAGTGCCGCCGACCGAGACGATCGTGCGATCAGAGCCCGAACCATGGCTGCGAACCCGACCGCGATGAACGGTGCGGCCAGCAACTCCCCGTTCACTTCGTCGGCCACGTTGACGGGACTCACCAGCAGTGCCGCTGCCACGACCGCGCTCCAGGTTGCCCCGCGGTGCCCGGCCAACTGCCGGCCCGCCCACGCCACGCCGACCACCGCGATCACCGCGGCGGCGATGCCGATCAGGCGCAGTGGCACCATCCCGCCGAGCCGTGCCGCCGCGTCGAAGATCGTGATCAGCAGTGGCGGCCGGTCCACCCAGTAGTTGCCGTAGAGCGAGGTGCCGCCGCCGTGCCACTGCGCGCCCACCGTCAGGTAGCCCGCCTCATCCGGCCGCAGGTGCTCGTGCAGATACAGCAGACGCCCCGCGATCACCGCGACGACGCAGGCTGCTACGCCCCACGGCACGGCACGGCGGGGAGCCGCGGCCGGCGGGACGGTGGCTACCGGCCGCGGCAGCACTGAGGAGGTGGATGCCATGAGGCCACCATCACTCGGTCGACCTGCCGACAGCCTGACTACCGAGCGCGCAGGCGTCGACGCGAGCCGGAGCGAGGGGCGAAGATGGACCCATGGCCCGCATCGGTATCTGTGAGGACGATCCCCCGGTGCGCCGTGTGTTGGCCGAGATCGTCCGATCGGCCGGCCACCACCCGGTCATCGCGCGCACCGGCCACGAGGCCATCGAATCGTTCGGACCGGCGGACAGCGTAGATGCGATGGTGATCGACATCGGCCTACCCGACTCCGACGGACGGGACGTATGCCAGGCCCTCCGCGCGCTCGGGCAGCACGCCCCCATCCTGTTCCTGACAGCGCTGGACGAGGTCCACGACCGCATCTCCGGGTTCCGCGCGGGTGGGGACGACTACCTCGGCAAGCCGTTCGCCGTGGGCGAGGTGCTGGTGCGACTGGACGCCCTGTTGCGGCGGACGCGGCCACTGCCCGACACCGTGCACGGGCTCCGTCTGGACCCGACACGTTTCTCCGTCCGCACCGCCGCCGGCGAGGAGAAGCTCACCCCGACCGAGTTCCGGCTGTTGGCGAAGCTTGCCGCGGAATCAGGAACCGTGGTGCGGCGGCGTGCACTCGTCTCAGCGGGGTGGCCCGACGGGGCGATCGTCACGGAAAACACCATCGACAGCTATGCCCGGCGCATTCGGGTGAAGCTACAGTCCGTCGACTCGCCCGTGCTCCTGCACACGGTCCGTGGCGTCGGGTTCGTGCTGGAATGACGCGCTCCCATACGGCCGCCGAGCGCACTGCACGAGCCGGCCCGTTCGCCGGTCTGCGACCCTCCACGGTGCGAGGCAGACTGGTGTGGACGACCGCCGCGATCACGATCGCGGCCATGGTCGCGATGTCTCTCGTGGTCCTGATCATCGTCACCCGAACGTCCGAGCGCCACGTCGATACCACCCTCAGGCAACACATCACCGCGGCCGCCAGCGCCCTTCATCGCACCGACGGCGGACACCTGAGAGTGGCGCAGCGACCCGACGACGACCTCATCGACAGCGTGTGGATCTTCGACCGCCACGGGCATCTGGTGTCGGGCCCCACGACCGAGTCGAACCTCGACCAGGTCGTCCGCAAGCTCCGGAGCGTCTCGACGCCGACCCGGATCGACCGGCGCCAACGCGCCTACTACGCCAGGCCGGTGCATCT
>CAYPQR010000250.1:3945-5081 GCA_964412865.1 uncultured Intrasporangiaceae bacterium | reverse complement strand
ATCTTCACGACCAGCGTCGCCTCGGTGTACCCGCACTACCTGGCCAAGGTGGAGAAGAAAGGCCGTAGCAAGGCGGAACTGGATCAGGTGATCGAGTGGCTCACCGGGTTCGACGAGCCGTCGCTCGAACGTCATCTGCGGGCTGAGACGACATTCGAGGACTTCTTCGCCCAGGCCGCGTTGAATCCGAAGGCATCCCTGATCAAGGGTGTCGTGTGCGGAGTACGGGTCGAGGAGGTCGAGGATCCGTTGATGCGCAAGATCCGCTACCTCGACAAACTCGTCGATGAGCTCGCGAAGGGCAAGGCGATGGAGAAGATCCTGCGCGGGTAACCGAGGCCAATTGGCCGCCCTGGTGGCGGATAATGCAAGACATGCCATATCTCCAGCTCGATCTTCCGATCGCCACCGATCGCGAGGTCCGCGCGGCGATCACCGGCCGCCTTGCGCGCGCATACGCGCAGATCATGCAGACGACTTCGACACGGCCCGCCGTCGGGTTTCGCGAGCTTGGCGAGAGCGGCGTCTTGCGTCTCGACGCTCGTGGCGAGGTGGAGCCGGTGGTGCTCGTGCAGTGCGACATCCGTGTCGGTCGTTCTGCTGAGCAGCGGAAGCGGTTCGGTGCAGTGGTCGCCGCGGTGCTCGAGGAGGAGCTGGAGTGGCCGGCCTCGCGCACCGTCGTCGAGTTCACCCAGCACACCGGTGATGAGTTCTGGCGCGTCGACGGGCTCAGCAAGGACTGGACCCCCGACGAGGCGTGACGAAGCGACGTGACCGTGCCTTCTGCGCTGGCTCACCGTGGGGAAGGCTGGCTGGTCGAGTAGGCGAGCGCCCAGCGCGAGCCGTATCGAGACCTCGCAACCTGCTTTGCCAACGGGGTCACTGGCGTGGTCACCGAGGTCGGGGCGGGGGACACACTGCGGTCGCGACTCCCCCTCGCGCTTCGCGTTGGGCGGTACCCCTTCCGGTCAGTAGGCGAGCGCCCGGCGCGCGTTGCAGTATCAGCACGCTGCCCAGGGCCGGAATGTCGAGATCGCCCGTAGCTCGTCGGCCATGGTCGCGGAGGCCGAGGAGTAGCGCGCCAGGTAGATGATGAAAGCCTCTGCGATCTAGCCGTATCCGTTGCACATCGCTGC
>CAYPQR010000250.1:0-3845 GCA_964412865.1 uncultured Intrasporangiaceae bacterium | reverse complement strand
CCAGGTAGATGATGAAAGCCTCTGCGATCTAGCCGTATCCGTTGCACATCGCTGCACGGCGGTCACGACCTTCTCGGCGTGCACCATATGCAATGGGTAGCCGGTCAGCGTGATCACCTTCCCGCCGAGTAGGCGAGGGACCTCAACAGTGCGTGGCTGCGGCCAGATCGGGTCGCCGACATTCACGTCGACGTGGAATCGCATCCTGGCCCGGTGCAGCGACGCGTCCAGGTTGACCCGGACTCCGGTGTACTCGTCCGCGTCGCGGATGGTCTCGACTGTGGCGGAGGCGGGCTCATAGCAGAGGCCGTCGTCGACGCCGGTGGCGGTGATTTCGCGGACGAGACCGAGGACTCGATCGGTGTCGTTGGTGAGTTGCGTGGCGGCGAGGTCGACGTCCCGTGTTGGCCGGCGGTTGCCGAATGCGGCCAGCAGCATGCCGCCCTTGAGGACCAGCCGGTCGGCACGTCCGCTGCGTGCCAGCCGGACCAGGAATCCTTCGAGCGCATACAGCTGCAGCAGTTCGTCGGTGGCCCGCCCGTCGCGACGAGCCATGTTCTGCAGGTCCAGGTAGGCGCGGCCGCCGGTGGTGGCGCGGGTGGGTCGGCTCAAAGCAGGATCTCCAGAGCGTTCCGCAGCGCCGGAAGAGCGCGGGGAAACGCCTTGCCCATCGTCAGCAGCGTGGACGGTTGTCCGCCCCGGCGCAGCCATCGGCGGAGGGCCTCATTGCCCAGTTCGGGGCCTTCCAGGTGGCGTGTCCGGTACGCGTCGAGGATGCACCGTTCAGCGGAATAGAGCCCGATCGCCGTGTCGGTGCTCAAGGGTAGGCTCGTGCGACCGAGGTCGAAGGTGCGTGGGTCGAACTGGTGCCAGGTTACCGGGGCCCGCACGCTGGGTGGCCAGGCCCCACGCGGCAGGGCGATGTCATACGCCGACGGAATGTCGTCGATCAGGTCGTGCCTGGCCAGTGCGGTTCGCAGGCATACCGTGGCCCGTGGAGCCTTGACTGCGATCTCCTCGAGGTCAAGGTCGCCGGCCTCCGCGCCGGCCTTCCGGTAGGTGCCTCTGCCGATCCGCTCGATCAGGCCGGCGGCCACGAGGTCTCGGAGTCTGCGCTCATTCATCACATGTCGCGCCTGCGAGTAGCGGAACGTTGTGGGCAGCGACGCCAGGCCGTGCTGAGACTGCTGGTCGATCATCGGCATCGGATCACCGCCTATGTAGGGAATCCTAGTCACATCACCTACTAGTGTACAGGTTTTCCTACATCAAGGCATGCGCGTACGTCGCACCCACACCCCAGGCTTCACCGGCTCGATGACAGTCCCCGGGGCAGGACGAGGTCGCCGTCAACGGTCAGGCCGTATCCGCGGACGAACCGGGGTGTGTTCCAGGTCGACCTCCTGATTCGTCGGCACCTCGGCATCGTCGCACGACCGTGCTCCGACCGAGAACCAATGCGGGAGGGGGTGGGCCCCGGCGTTCCATCACGCCATCGAGAAGCTTCTCTTCGAGGCCCGCTGCGACGACGGCACCACGGTGATCGATCGGTATGCGCGGCGCACGGGAGTCGGCGATGCCGAGCGGGCGATGGCACTCGGCTTCCTTGATGGCGTGGATGGCTTTTCGAATTGTTGGCCGATATCCCTGAAGGTGCCATGGAGCTCTGTGTGCGCTGCTGTTTGCCTGATCTGGAGTATGTCGTCGCGCCCACGGAGCCCGCCATGTCGCGCCGCGGCATCGAGGAGTCGGGGGTGGTCGGCGCCGACGATGTGCTCACCTACAGCCACCGCATTCTTGTGCCGCTCGACGGCAGTGAAGTTGAGGGCCACCCTCGTTCCTCGGGCGGCCCTCAACTTCACCTGGTCGGGGTGACAGGAGCCGTCGCGCGGTTCGCTGACGCTCCCGCGACTCCTCCCAAATCCTGACCATCCGAATAATCAAAGTGAGGCCCACCCTCGTTCCTCGGGCGGGCCTCACTTTGATTTGGTCGGGGTGACAGGATTTGAACCTGCGGCCTCTTCGTCCCGAACGAAGCGCGCTACCAAGCTGCGCCACACCCCGTGGCAGGCTGCGCGGCCCACGGTGTGGCGTCACGCAGCGATGCAACAATACCGAACGATGTCCTGATTCTCCCAATCGGGTAGAGCGATCGCCGAGAGGCATACATTCGGGCTGGCAGGCATACAAAATTCGTACACCTCTCGAGCGAGAAGTATGCCTCTCGGCGCGGTGGGGTCGCGCGGCTCCGGCGGGCGGACAGTCACACCGGCCACGACGGCGGGGTGAGGGTGAGCAGCGTCGCTTCCGGGCGGCATGCGAAACGGCCCGGCGCATACTTGCTGTGCCCCAGGCCCGCCGAGACCTCGAGATACGCCGCGCCCTTCGGCGCCTCGCTCGACGGCCGGCCCGCCGCGCCCGGCCACCAGCGCGAAACACCCTTGACTCGGGACGTGTCCAGGTCGCAGTTGGTGACCAGCGCACCATAGAACGGCACGCACAGTTGACCCCCATGTGTATGCCCGGCCAGCATCAGCCGGGCACCGTCGGCGCTCATCCCGTCGAGCACCCGCTGGTATGGCGCGTGCATCACACCGATCGTGAGCGCCGTCTCCTGCGCCGCCGAGCCCGAGACCTCGTCATACCGGTCGTAGCGCAGGTGAGGGTCGTCGACGCCGACGAGTTCGACCTGCAACCCGCCGATCGCCACGCGCCGGCGGGCATTGTCGAGGTCGACCCAGCCGACCCGGGTGAAGGCATCGACCAGATCCTGCCACGGCAACTCCTGCGTCGAGAGCCGTTCGTGGCGCATGGACGGAGTCGTGAAGTAGCGCAGCGGGTTCTTCGGCGTCGGTGCGAAATAGTCGTTGGACCCCAGGACGAACGCTCCGGGCAGCCGCATCAGCGGACCCAGCGCCTCCAGCGCGGCCGGCACCGCATCCAGATCCGACATGTTGTCACCGGTGTTGATCACGAAGTCCGGCTCCAGACCGGCGAGCCCGCGCACCCACTCGATACGACGGTGCTGCCGGGGGACGAGGTGGAGGTCGCTGACGTGCAGGATCCGCACCGGCGGCGCGCCCTCGGGAAGCACGGGCAGCACGGTGCGCCGCACCGCATACAGGTGCCGCTCGACCAGGCTCGCCCAGCCCACCCCTGCGGCGCCTGCAGCGAGCGCCCCGGCCGCGATCTTGGTGACGGAATGCATGACCCCATCTTCACATCCCCGCCGGATCCCCCGAATTCGCGTCCGCATCGACGTCTCGGGTGTCCTGAGTGACTTCTTGCGGTGGGAGGATGGGGCGCATGACCCTCAAGCAGACACTGCACTCCGACCTGACCACCGCCATGAAGGCCCACGAGAAGGTGCGTGCCGCGACCTTGCGGATGACCCTGTCGGCGATCACCAACGCCGAGGTCGCGGGCGACGAGGCCAGGGAGCTCACCGACGACGAGGTGCTCGGGGTCATCACCAAGGAGGCCAAAAAGCGCCGCGAGGCCGCCAAGGCGTATGACGACGCCGGCCGCGGCGAACTGGCCGGCACGGAGCGCGCCGAGCTCGAGGTGCTCGAGACTTATCTGCCGGCGCAACTCGGCGACGACGAACTGCAGGCTCTCGTGGCCGACGCCATCGCCGAGACCGGAGCCACCGGTATGGCAGGCATGGGACAGGTCATGAAGGCCGTGCAGCCCAAGGTCGCCGGGCGAGCCGACGGAGCCCGGGTCGCGGCGCTCGTGAAGAAGACCCTCGCCGGCTGACGCCCTGGCTCACTTCGAGGTCGAACTCGGTGTGCTCTGAGTCTTCTTGCTCGGCGGGCCGTGTGTCGGAGTGTGCCGTGGCGGTG
>CAYPQR010000249.1:0-5083 GCA_964412865.1 uncultured Intrasporangiaceae bacterium | reverse complement strand
TGTTCAATGACACGCAGGTGGATCGACGATCGGTGGAGGTGAGCGATGCATCGGGACGACCGAGGGCCCGCAGACACGTCACCGCCGGCGATCGACCTGTCGGGAGTCCGATTCGTTCGAGCAGGTCAGGTGATCCTCGACGACGTCGATCTGGTCGTGCGCCGCGGGGAGCAGTGGGCGCTGCTCGGCCCGAACGGCGCCGGCAAGTCGACCCTGCTGGGCATCTGCGCCGCGATCACGTTCCCCAGCAGGGGTGCGGCGCGCATCCTGGGGTCGCGGATGGGCGAAATCGACCTGCGCGACCTGCGCCGGTCGATCGGAGTGGTCGGTCCGAGGCACCCGCTGCGCTCCGACCTGACCGTGCGCGAGATCGTGCTCACGGGTGTCACCTCGACCAACGAGCTGGTGCCGCGGTGGCAGCCGAGCGACGACGACCTGACCCGCGCCGACCTGCTGATCAAACAACTCGGGGTCGACACGACGCCGCAGCCGCGCTGGACCACGATGTCGCAGGGGGAGCGCGGGCGCACCCTCATCGCGCGGGCGTTGATGACCAGGCCGCAGTTGCTGCTGCTCGACGAGCCGAGCACCGGGCTCGACGTGGCGGCCCGCGAGCAGATGATCGGCACTCTCGACCGGCTCGCCGCCGACCACCCCGGCATCACCAGCGTGATGGTCACGCACCACTTCGAGGAGCTGCCGACGGCGACGAGCCACGCCGCGCTGATGCGTGCGGGCCGGCTGGTCGCCGCCGGACCGGTGGATCAGGTGCTCACGTCCGAGAGCGTCAGCGAGACGTTCGAGCATCCCCTGAGCGTGCGGCGGATCGACGGGCGCTGGTCCGTCTCGGGCCGGTGACGATCGGGCCCGATCCACGCGTCAGCAGGCTGTCATTCCTCCGCCATCGATGCTGCCCATTCGGCGACGCGGCGGGCACTCTCTTCTTCCGAAAGGTCCTCGACGCGCGTCATGACGGACCAGCGCACCCCGAAGGGGTCACGGATGCTGGCGAACCGGTCGCCACTCACGAACGTCGTGAGTGGCTCGCGGATGATCGCACCGGCCTCCTGCGCACGAGCGACGACCTCGTCCGCATTCGGGCAGTAGAAGCCCATCGAATAGCAGACATCGTCACCCTCCGGCGGTGGCAACAGGTGGTATTCGGGGTTCGGCTCACCGAGTTGCAGGAGCCCCTGCCCGAAGTCGAGCACCGCGTGCGCGACGACGCCGCCCATCTCGGTGACGTCGACGACCCGGGCGCCGAACACGTCGCGATAGAAGTCGATCGCCTCGCGCGCTCGCGGCACGGCGAGGAACGGTGTCAGGCTCGTGACGCCGTGAGGTATGCCGTTCGTCGTGTGCTCGCCGTCGGCCGGCGCGGTCTGTGCTGCGGGTGTCTGTGTCATGGATTCACGCTATGAGCGTGCGGCGGCGCCGTGCTTGAAGATTTGCGACAGCGCGGCGACTTTAATGGACGCATGACGACCGACAGCCGCGGGCCGCTCTATCCGGCGAGGCTGCCGACCTTCCATCGGCTGCCACCGCCGGATGCCGTCGCGCACCTGGTGCGATGGTTCTGGATCCCGGAGTGGCACATCGAACCCGGCCGCAGTTCGCGCCAGCACCTGCTGCCCTATCCTGCCTGCAACCTGGTCGTCGAGGCCGACGTCGTCGGCATCTCGGGCCCGTCCACCCGGGCGTCATACCGCGACCTCGCCGGTCACGGATGGGCCGTCGGTGCGCTGCTGCGGCCGCCCGCCGTGCCCGCCCTCGTCGACGACCCGGCGTCGATCCGTGACCGCTACCGGATGGTCGATCTGCCCGAACTGCATCGGGCGATCACCGCGGCCATGACAGCGGACCGGCCCGGCGACCGTCGCAGGGCCGACGCCGTGGAGTCATTCGCGGCATGGCTGGTTCGCAGGGTGCCGCACTTCGAGGATGACGCGATGCTCGCCGCGCGGATGGTCGACCTGATCGACTCCGACCCGCAGATCCTCGCCGTCGGCGATGTCGCGGCCCGGCTCGCGGTGTCGGTGCGCACACTGCAACGACTGGCCCGGCGCTACGTCGGGGTGCCGCCCGCCGCGATGATTCGACGGCGCCGGCTGCAGGAAGCCGCGGCCCGCCTGCGCGAGGGCGGCGGCCAGGATCTGGCGAGCCTCGCCGCCGAGCTCGGCTACGCGGACCAGGCGCACCTCGCCGGGGAGTTCCGTCGAGTGCTCGGATTCACGCCCAGCAGCTATCGCCGGACCTCGGGGGAGGAATCCACGGAGAGCCGCGATCGATGACCGGTGCCGAGGTCCGTCACGATGCGTCGCCCACCGCTCGATATCCCCCTCCCGCGCCGATCCATCCGGTAGGTTGCCCTGGCACATCGACGGAAGGAAACCACCGTGACGAGTCCAACCAAGTCGGGTGAGCCTGACGCGCACAGGCTGCGCAGACACGTCGGCCGCACCGGCCTTCTGTTCGCCAGTGTCGGATCGATCATCGGATCCGGCTGGCTCTTCGGTGCCCTGAACGCCTCGCGTCAGGCGGGCCCGGCAGCCATCATCTCGTGGCCGATCGGCGCGGTCATGATCCTGTTCATCGCCCTGGTGTATGCCGAGCTCGGCACCATGTTCCCCCTCTCGGGTGGTGTCGTGCGGTTCCCGCACATGTCCTACGGCTCGTTCGCCAGCTACGTGACCGGCTGGATCACGTGGGTGGCCGTGGCGACGACGGCACCCATCGAGGTGGAGGCGGTGCTGCAATACGCCACGAAGTATGCGGATTTCACTCGCGAGCACAAGGTCAACGGTGAGATCGTCCACACGCTGACGACGCTGGGATACGTGACAGCGGCCATCTTGATGGCCGTCTTCGTCGTCATCAACTACTTCGGCGTGAAGTGGTTCGCGCGGGTCAACAACGTGCTGGTGTGGTGGAAGCTGTTCATCATCGTGCTCGTCGTGATCGCCTTCTTCGCGGCGGCGTTCCATTCGAGCAACTTCACGTCCATGGGCTTCAAACCCCATGGCTGGCACGGCGTCTTCACGGCGATCGCGACATCCGGGATCGTGTTCTCCTACCTCGGCTTCCGCCAAGGCATCGAGCTGGCCGGTGAGACCGACAACCCGCGGCGCAACGTGCCGCTGGCCGTCATCGGCTCCGTGCTGATCTGCGGCCTGATCTACGTTTTGCTGCAGGTCGCGTTCATCGGCGCCCTGCCGGGCAAGACACTCACCGACAGTGGCTCGTGGACCAACCTGACGTTCGCCAACGACTTCGGGCCGCTCGCCGCACTCGCCAGCCTGCTCGGCATGGGCTGGCTCGCCACGCTGCTCTACATCGACGCCATCGCCTCACCGGGTGACACCGGGCTGATCTACACCACGGTCACCGCCCGAATCTCCTACGCGATGGGCAAGAACAACAACGCGCCGAAGGCACTCGCCAAGACCACCGACCGGGGTGTGCCGCTGATCAGCCTGATCATCGCCTTCATCGTCGGCCTCATCGCCTTCCTGCCGTTCCCGAGCTGGCAGCAGCTGGTCGGGTTCATCACCTCGGCGACGGTCATGTCCTTCGCGTCCGGGCCGCTGGTGCTCTCGGCGATGCGCAGGCAGATCCCCGAGCAGGAGCGTCCGTTCAGGGTGCCGGGAGGGCACATCATCCCGGTCCTGGCGTTCTGGTCGTCCAACCTGATCGTGTATTGGTCGGGCTGGGACACCGTCTGGAAGCTGATGCTGGCGGTCGTGCTCGGCCTGGTCCTGCTGGTGTTCTTCCAGATGCGCAGCGACACGCCGCCGATGGATCTGATGTCGGGTGCCTCCTGGTATCTGCCGTGGCTCGGCGGCCTGACCCTGGTGTCGTGGCTGGGGGATTACGGCGGCATCGGCGTGCTCGGCTTCGGCGTCTCCATCCCGATCCTGCTGGCCCTGTCCATCGTGGTCTACCTGATCTCGCAGTGGTCCGCGCTCGACCGCGGCCGGGTGCTGGAGCACATTCAGCAGTCGGTCGACGAGGCGGCCGTCGAGGAGGAGGAACTCGGCGTCGGGCCCGCCTGAGGTCCACTCGCTCGCCCACTTCCGCCCCGGACGCGCGGTCGCCCCCGCGTGACCGGGGCGGAAGTGCATTATGGGAGCCATGAGTGAGTATGCGGTGCTTGGCCCGGGCGGCGTCGGTGGACTGGTCGCGGCGGCGCTCGCCGAGGCCGGACACCAGGTCGTCTGCATAGCCCGCGACGAGACCGCGCAACGGCTGAAACGAGACGGCATCCGGGTCACGAGCAGCCTGCTTGGCGACTTCACGGTGCAGGTCGACGCGGCGACGACGCTCGACCGGCCGGTCTCGGCCTGCTTCATCGCGGTCAAGGCGACGGCGCTGCGTGAGTCGCTCGACCGCATACCTCCTGGGGCGGTGGGAGATGGCCTGATCGTGCCGCTGCTCAACGGTGTCGACCATGTGGCCGGGTTGCGGGAGCGATACGGCGCCGAGCGCGTGCTGCCTGGTGTGATCCACGTCGAGTCGACCCGGGTGTCACCGGGCGTCATCGAGCACGGCAGCGCGTTCGCTCGCGTCTCTCTCGCCAGCGACACCGCTCCCGCCGAACGAGTCGCCGCGGTCGCACAGGATGTCGCCGACGCCGGCTTCGACGTGGTCACGGACGCCGACGAGACGACGATCCTGTGGAACAAGCTGTCGTTTCTGGCGACCGCTGCACTGCTGACGGCTCGCTACCGTCAGACGATGGGGCAGGTGCGCACCGAGCATCGGGACGAACTGGAGCGGACGGCACGCGAGATCGCCGCCGTGAGCGGCGCCTGCGGGGGCCCCGGCGACCCGGAGCACATCCTGACCACCTTCGAGGGCTTCAACGCCGACGGCAAGACGTCGATGCTGCGCGACGTGGAGGCGGGCCGCCCGACCGAACTCGACGCGATCGGCGGTGCGGTGCTGCGTGGGGCGCAGGCCCACGGCATACCGGTGCCGACGGTGCGTGGCCTCGTCGACGCGCTCGAGGGGCACGGCTGAGGCGTCCCGCGGTCGCATCTGGCTGGTCGAGTAGCTCCGATGCGACGAAGGAGCAAGGAGCGTA
>CAYPQR010000248.1:0-5097 GCA_964412865.1 uncultured Intrasporangiaceae bacterium | reverse complement strand
CAGCGACGGCGCCCGCGCGAGGTCGTCAGCGCAGCATGCCGGCATCGCGCGCGGCAGCGACGGCGGCCGTGCGCGAGTCGACCCCGAGTTTGGTGAAGATGTGCACCAGATGCGACTTCACCGTCGCCTCACTCACGACGAGGGACTTCGCGATCTGCCGGTTGGACGCTCCGCCGGCGACCTGGGTCAGCACCTCGAGTTCGCGGCCGCTGAGCGCCGGCGCGGGTGACCGCATACGTGTCACGAGTCTCTCGGCGACGACGGGCGCGAGCACGGTCTCGCCGGCGGCGGCACGATGCACCGCGTCGACGAGCGCCTCTGGTGGTGCGTCCTTCAGCAGATATCCGGCGGCGCCGGCCTCGACGGCGCGCAGAATGTCGGCATCGGTGTCATACGTCGTGAGGATCAGCACCGCCGGAGGGTCCGGGCAGGCCAGCACTCGTCGCGTAGCCTCCACCCCGTCGATGCCCGATCCGAGCTGCAGGTCCATCAGCACGACGTCCACCGGTGTGTGCGCGACGAATTCGACTGCCTGCTCACCGGATGCGGCCTCACCGCTGATGTCGAGCCCGGACGCCTCCAGCAGCGCCCGCAGCCCGGCCCGCACCACCGGATGGTCATCGGTCACCAAGACTCGAGTCATCGCGCCTCCGCCTGTGTCGCGTCCGCGTGTGTCGGTATGCCGGCGCTCACCGCGGTGCCGTCGCCCGGTGCCGACTCGACGGACAGCCTCCCGCCGAGCTCGGCAAGTCGCTCGCGCATGGCGCGCAGACCGAATCCCCCACCGGCGCGCAACGTCTGGGCGTGCGGTTCGAAGCCGACGCCGTCATCGACCACGTCGAGCTGCACGGCGTCGTCCTGGTAGGTGAGCGTGAGCGTCACCCTCTCGGCGCGAGCGTGCAGACGCACGTTGGCCAGTGCGCCCTGCGCCAGGCGCAGCAGCGCGACCTCGACGGTTGTTGCGAGCGGCCGGGGGTCGCCGTCGATGACCAGGTCGGTATGGATGTCGCCCTGATCGCGGAGGCCGGCCAGGAGCCGACCGAGCGCGGCCGGCAGGGGAGCCTGGTCGAGCTCGTCCGGAGCGAGCGCCCGCACGACCGTGCGGGCGTCACGCAACCCCGCGCCCGCGGTCTCGTCGATCTGCCGCATCAGGTCGTGCAGGCGTGCAGCGTCGGGTTCGCCCGCCAGCCCGGCGCGTGCGAGCAGCACGATGGAGGAGAAACTCTGCGCGAGGGTGTCGTGGATGTCGCGTGCGAGACGGGATCGTTCGGCGAGCACGCCGGCCTCCCGCTGCGCTTCGGCGACGGCGTCCTGCGACGCGACCAGCTCGTCGACCAGCTGCTGCCGGGCGGACGACTCCGCCCGCAGCCCCGCGTAGATCCACGAGATCCCCACAGCCACAAGGGCTCCCATACACGGCCCGATCACCCCGGCCGCGGCGTTGGTGGAGTCGACGACGATCTGCGCGATGACGACGACGGCGGTGATGACCGCGACCGTGAACACCGCGGCCACCCGCGGCAGGAGGTGCAACGCGAGGAAGAACAGCGCGAACGCGACCCAGCTGAACTCTGGTGAGAGCACGATCAACCCGATCCATGCGGCGACCAGGACCAGCAGCCAGGCACGGCCGACCCACGCGACGGGGCTGCGCGCCGCCCGCACGCCCACCGCATACCAGCCGAGGACGAGCAGGGCACCGATCACGGGCACGACGGGGTGCGAAGCATCCTGCGCGGCGCGCACGGCACCGACGGCGAGCAGCACGAGGAACAGGCCGTGCAGTGCATACTGCATCGTGCGGATGACCGTCGTGCTGTCCGCACCGTGCCGCGCAGGGGTCGTCGTATTCATCGTCCTTAGACGGTATCCCGGCGAGCGGGCGCCGGCATGCGCCCTGATCCATCAAAAGTTGGATCGGTGCATCAACCTGTCCATGGCCGGGGAATCAGCCGTGCGCGCGATGGAAACCGCGCCCGATTTCGGTGTGATGGAGGTGTCCTCGATTCATTGTGCCGGAAGGAAGTCGAGCAGTGTTCCTCGCAGTGCGCGACCTGCGGTTCGCCAAGGGAAGATTCGCCCTGATGGGCGCCGTCATCGTGCTCATCAGCCTCATGGTCGTCATGCTGACCGGCCTCACCGCGGGCCTGGGCCGGCAGAGCACGTCGGCGATCACCTCGCTGCCGGGCGACCAGGTGGTGCTCTCGCAGCCGCCGTCCGGGCAGAGCGTCTCCTACGGCTCGAGCCGCATGGCGCAGAATGCCGCGTCGAAGGCGGCCAAGGTCGAAGGAGTCGATGACGTGGCCGTGCTGCGGATGACGCAGTCGTCGGTGCAGATCGGCAAGCGGGACGTGGCAGTCAGCCTGTTCGGCGCGAAATCCGGGTCGTTCGTCGCCCCGAAGCAGCTGGCCACGGGCACGGTGGTGGTCGGTGAGGATCTGGCCCACGACCAGCATGTCTCGGTGGGCGATCGCATCGAGGTCGCCGGCCTGACTTTCACCGTCGGGGCGATTCGCGCCGACTCGTCGTTCAACCACACGCCGGTCGTATGGGTGCCCGAGCACGACTGGGGGCGCCTCGCCGGCCACGGAGCCGACAGTTCGGTGCTGGTGCTTCGCACCGGGGCGGGGTTCGACGCCGCTGCACTCGACAAGGCGGTCGGCGGTCAGAGCATGAAGATCGGCGATTCGCTGTCGGCGATCGGGTCCTACAGTGCCGAGAACGGCTCGTTGCGGATGATGCAGATCATGCTGATGGGGATCAGTGCGCTGGTGATCGGCGCATTCTTCACCGTCTGGACCATCGGTCGCACGCCCGACCTGGCCGTGCTGAAGGCCATGGGCGCGCGCACCTGGTATCTCGTGCGCGACGCGCTCGGCGAGGCGCTCATCCTGCTGGGCATCGGCGCGGCCGTCGGCACGGCGCTCGCGGCGGCGCTCGGTGCCGCCATCCGGGGCAGCATCCCGTTCGTGGTCGATCTGTCGACCACCGTCCTCCCTCTCGTCCTCCTGGTGGTGATCGGCATGCTCGGCGCCGTCGTCGCCATCCGCCGCATCGCCACCGTCGACCCCATCACAGCGCTAGGAGCGGCCCGATGACTGCAGCACTTCAACTGTCCGACGTGACCGTCACCTATCCCGACGGCGGTCGCACCCTCACTGCGCTCGACAGCGTCACCCTGTCGGTGCAGCCGGCAGAGACGGTCGCCGTCGTGGGGCCGTCGGGGTCGGGCAAGTCGACCCTGCTCGCCGCGGCCGGCCTACTGCTGACGCCGACCGCCGGCCGCATCGAGATCGCCGGCGACGACGTCACCGGCCTGTCGCGCGCGGCGGCGTCGAACGTGCGGCTGGAGCGATTGGGTCTGGTGTTCCAGCAGTCCAACCTCATTGCGTCGCTGACGGCGCGTGAGCAACTGGAGATGGCGGCGCGCCTGCGTGGCGACAAGGGTCGGGCGGTGCGGCGGCGTGCCGACGACCTGCTGGCCGCGGTCGGTATGACCGATGCCTCCGCTCGACGCCCGCACCAGCTCTCCGGCGGTCAACGTCAGCGAGTCGGCATCGCGCGTGCCCTCATGAACGACCCCGCCGTGCTGCTGGTCGACGAGCCGACCTCGGCGCTGGATCACGAGCGCGGACACGAGGTGATCGAGCTGCTGACGAGCGTGACCCGCGAGCGCGGCATCGGCACCGTGCTGGTCACGCACGACACCGGTGTGCTGGACCGGGCGACGCGCGTCATGGCGCTCACCGACGGCCGGCTCGAGCGGGCCTACGCTCGCTGACCCCACCCGCCGAGTGGCCTACAAAAGTGTTGAGCGGCCTACATAATCGCGAAATTATGTAGGCCGCTCGAGCAGTATGTAGGCCACTCGGCGGGTGGGGTCAGAGGTATTGGCCCGTCGGGGAATCGCCGTGGCCCTGGCCGGGCGGCTGCATACCCGGTGGCATCCCCTGAATGGCGCCGCTGCTGCCCTGACCGCGCGGGAGGCCGCGGCGCATGGCCTGCAGTTGCGCCTGCGCGGCCATCTGTTGCGCCACGATCGCGGTCTGTATGCCGTGGAAGAGGCCCTCGAGCCATCCGACGAGCTGCGCCTGGGCTATCCGCAACTCGGCCTCGCTCGGCGACTGGTCCTTGAAGGGCAGCGCGAGGCGGTCCAACTCCTCGACCAGCTCGGGGGCGATGCCGTCCTTCAACTCCTCGATGGAGCGGTGGTGGATGTCGGCGAGTCGCTTCCGCCCGGCCTCGTCGAGCGGGGCACTGCGCACCTCCTCCAGGAGCTGTTTGATCATCGAGCCGATCCGCATCACCTTGGCCGGATGTTCGACGAGACCGGCAGGGTTGTCACCGGCCTCCTCGTCACCCTCTTCCGCCGCGGAGGCGACACCCATGCCGTCCGGGCTGACCACGACGAAACGTTCGTCGTCCGACTGGTTGCTGTTCGGGTCGTTGGTGGACATGGCTCCATCCTGTCAAATACGGTGCCCGGGGCGCGAGGGTCCGGGTCGGACTTCACCGGTCGACGGTGAGCAGCACCTTGCCGATGTGTTGCGACTCCTTCAGGATGCGATGCGCTTCACCGGCCTCCTCGAGGGCGACGGTGGAGTGCACGACGGGGTGCACCGCGCCGCTCTCGATCATCGGCCACACGTGCTCGCGGACGGCCGCGACGATCGCCGATTTCTCCGGTTCGGGTCGCGCGCGAAGGCCGGTGGCGATGACGGCTGCGCGCTTGCCGAGCAGCTTGGCGATGTCGAGTTCGCCCCTGGCGCCGCCCTGCATACCGATGATCACCAGGCGGCCGTTGGTGGCCAGCGCGTCGACGTTGCGGCCCAGATACTTCGCGCCGACGACGTCGAGGATGACGTTGGCACCGGCGCCTTCGGTGGCCGCGATGATCTCCTCGACGAAGTCCTGCTCGCGATAGTTGATGAGGGTGTCGGCGCCGAGCCGCGAGCACGCCTCGAGCTTCTCGGCCGTGCTCGCGGTGACCGCCACGTCGGCTGCGACGGCCTTGGCGAGCTGGATCGCCATGGTGCCGATGCCGCTGGAGCCGCCGTGCACGAGCAGGGTCTCCTCCGGCTGCAGGTTGGCGGTGAG
>CAYPQR010000247.1:0-5097 GCA_964412865.1 uncultured Intrasporangiaceae bacterium | reverse complement strand
CCGACGGATCGGCGAGATTGTGCGCTACTGCATACCTTCCGAGATGAGTTCGCCGAACGCCCGGAGGGTCTGGTCGTTCCCTTGCGAGTTGAGCGGCTCGGATGAAGGGCGGCCCCATAGCCACGTGTCGAGGTCGGCGCTGCGGCCGCGGATGGTCGCGGTGGGCACCCCCTGGGTGATGATCTGGACACTCTGCTCGTCGATCCGCTGGCGAGAGTCCGGGTCGTGGCCGGTCAGATGACCGAGCTGGAGCAGCCAGGTGTCGTCGGTGTCGGACGTCTCCACCTGCACGATGTGCTCCCGGTCCGGGGTGAACTCGCTCCAGTCGGGCGCTCCCGCCAGCATGATGCTGAGGATTTCGTCGACTCCGTCCGCAGCCAGATCGACGTCGATCGAGGCGATCGGCACACCGGCGGTGAGTTCCGCGTCGATCCGGTGCATGAGCGCCTCATGCGCCTGCCGACGGCGAATGTAGTGGGCGGTGTGCAATGCGGGATCGTAGGCCCACATCCATCGTTCCTGGTCGCCGACCTCGAGCTCGCAGCCCTGTTGCAGTTGCGCGGTGGCCTGATCGAAGAAGGTCAGCAGCCCTGAGCGATCGGACGGCCGCTCCGGGCGCTCCATCGCGTCGATCTGAGCCTCGGTCTGCAGACCCTGAGTCAAGATCGTGCCCCAGAACCACTGCACCTCACCGAGATGCCACAGCAGGTCATCGGCGTTCCAGCCCGGGCAGGTGTGTACGGGCGCGTCACCGGCCGCGTCGGCCAGCACCTCCCGGAATCGTGCGGACTCCCGCCGCAGGTGGTCGCAATAGGTCCCTGTGTGCTCCTCCATGCGCGAAGCCTAACTGTCGGGGCGACCTCGATCGCAACGCGAAATGCCGAGTCGCCCACATACATCCTGCATCGATGGATGGCATCCGGGGCCTCCGCGTGGAGCGGATATCGGTTGCGCGCGACCGGACCGCAGACCGTAGCCTTTCGCCATGCCTCGCAACAACCAGCGCTTCGACGACGTCACCCTCCGCGGCACCGATCTGCTGCTTCGGGCCCCCGGCCGCGGCGACATCGCCCCGATCACGAGCGCATGTCAGGACGACGTGACGCAGCAGTGGCTCCCGCTGCCCCGGCCATACCGCGAATCCGACGCCCGCTTCTATGTCGACGAATTCGCGCCGACACAGCTGGGCACCGGTGACGGCATCGTCCGGGCGATCGAGGTCGGCGGGCGCCTGGCCGGGGTGATCGATCTCAAGCACACCGACTGGCGGGCCCAGACCACCGAGATCGGCTATTGGGTCGGGCCGGATCACCGAGGTGCCGGCCTGGCGGGACGGGCGTCGGCGCTGCTGGCCGACTGGGCGCTGCGAGAGCAGGACATGCAGCGGGTCGAGATCCGGGTCGCCGTGGGCAACAAGGCATCGGCCAGGGCGGCCCTCTCGGCAGGGTTCACCTACGAAGGCCGCCTGCGGTCGGCCGGTTTCACGCATGCCGGACGGGTCGATCTGGACGTGTATGGCCGCACCGCCGGCGACCTGCGCGAGGCGGCTGTGTGATGGCGCTCGTGCAGCCACCGAAGGCGCGCCTAGGCGACCAGGTCGCCGTCGTCTCGCCGTCGTTCGCGGCGCCCGCCGTCGGGCCGGCCGTGCACGAGCAGGCGATGCGACGCCTGGAGGAGCTCACCGGGCTCGTTCCCGTCGAATACCCGACGACCCGGCGCCTCGGTGCGACCGCGCGGGACCGCGCGGCCGATGTGAACGACGCCCTGCGGGACCCGCGGATCCGAGCCATTGTCTCGGTGATCGGCGGCGACGACCAGATCACCGTGGTCCCGCATCTGGATGCCGGCGCGCTGCGGGCCGACCCGAAACCGATCCTCGGTTACAGCGACAACACGAACCTGCTGAACTGGGCATGGGTGCACGGTGTCGCGGCCTTCCACGGCGGATCCACGCAGGTGCACCTCGGGGCCGGACCGGGCATCGACGCCTGCCACGCCGCGTCGCTGCGCGCCGCATTGCTCACCGGTGAGCGTCTCGAGATCACCGAGCCGGGGGAGTCGGAGGACTTCGGCGAGCGCTGGGAGTCACCGAAGGCCCTGACATCCTTCGGCGAGCGGGAGTCGACCACCCCGTGGGTGTGGGCCGGGCCGAGCCGCGCGGCCTCCGGACCGACCTGGGGCGGCTGCGTCGAGGTGTTGCAGTGGATCCTCACGGCGGGGCGGTTTCCTGCCGACGCGGAGGTGGTGCGCGGCGGAGTGCTGCTGATCGAGACCTCCGAGGAGCTGCCGGCGGCCATCGAGGTCGGCCGGATCCTGCGATCGATGGGGGAGCGCGGCCTGCTGGCGGCCGTCGAGGCCGTCGTCGCCGCCCGGCCGGTGGCATCCAGTCATGAGCATCGGCCGGATGCGGCCGCACGAGAGGCACATCGGGCCGCCCAGTGCGATGCCGTGATCGACGCCGTGTCACGCTACAACCCGGACGCGGTGGTCTGCGTCGGCGTGCCGTTCGGGCACACCAGGCCGCAGTGGATCCTGCCGTACGGCGGGACGGTCACCGTGGACGGCGAGGAGCGGCGCATCTGGGCCGAATACGCTTGACCGGGCGGCTACTCAGCGGACCCCGTGTGGACGGAACTGGATGCTGATGCGCGGTCCGACAGGATCCCTGGTCTTGGGTATGCAGTGTTCCCAGGTGCGTTGACACGATCCGCCCATGACGAGCAGGTCGCCGTGGCCCAGCACGCGCCGGATCGTCCGGCCTGCACCACCGCCGACCGGGCGCAGCAGCAGCGCTCTGGGCGCACCGATCGAGACGATCGCCACGCAGGTGTCTTCGGTGCGTGAGCGCCCCTCTCGATCGCCGTGCCACGCGACGGAGTCGCGGCCGTCGCGATACAGGCACATGCCCGCCGTGGTGAACGGCTCGCCGAGCTCCTCGGCGTAGTAGCCGGAGAGCATCGAGCGTGCCTCTGAGAGCACCGGATCCGGCCATGGTTCATGGGCGGTGTAGAACCGCAGGAGCCGAGGCGTTGCGACCTCGCGCTCATACATCATGCGGCGCTCGGCGCGCCAGTCGACTCCGGCGGACCCGCCATCGGCCAGCCGGGCGAAGAGCGTGTCGGAGCCGGTGAGCCAGCCGGGCCGCAGATCGATCCAGGCTCCGCGGGTCAGCACCGTGCGCTGCACGCAGCCGTGCAGGTCGCGCAGGCCGACGTCATCCACCTGGTCGAGCAGTGAACCCTGCAACGCATAGGACATGCGTCCAGTATGCTCTCAGCTCGAACGGATGTCCAGGACTGCCCGCGCGGCGTGATATCCGCCGAGACCGCTGACGCCGCCGCCGCGTCTCGACCCCGCGCCGGCGAGCAGGATGCCGTCGTGGCCGGAGGCCACACCCCACCGTGACGGGGGATCGGCCAGGTCCTCGTCGTCCTCGGCGAACGGCCACGACAGGGGACCGTGGAAGATGTTGCCGCCCGGCATGGCCAGCGTCTCCTCCAGATCCAGCGTCGTCTTCGTCTCCAGACAGAGGCGGCCGTCCTGGTCGCGCAGCACGGCATCCTTCAGCGGCTCGGCGAGCACCTGCGACAGCGAGTCGAGGACGGCCTGCTCCAGGTCGGTGCGCAACTGATCGGGATTGCGGGTGCGCGTCAGGCGGTGTGGTGTCTGCAGCGAGAACGCCGTCAGCGTGTGGGCGCCGGAGGCATGCAGGTCGGGCGGCAGAATGCTCGGATCGGTCAGAGAGTGGCAGTAAACCTCCACCGGCAGAGGTGACGGGATCCGGTCGGCCTCCGACTCCGCATAGGCGGCCTCCAGCTGCGTGAGCGACTCGTTGGCGTGGAATGTACCGCCGAATGCGGCGGCCGGTGTCACGTGCGAATCACGCAGCGCCGGAAGGTGATCCAACAGGATGTTGACCTTGACCTGCGCGCCTTCGGCCGGCCGCGGAGTGACCCCCATGACGCGGTCGAGGTGCGACGGGGCCGCCGCCCAGAGCACGTGCCGGGCCTGCGCCGTCGAGAGCTTGCGCTTGCCCGTTCGCCAGGTCACGGATCCGCCGTCGACCTGCTCGACGAGGGCCTCACACGCAATCGTGACACCCGCCTCCCGCGCAACCCGCTCGAGCTCCCCGCTGACCACGCCCATGCCGCCGACCGGCACGTCCCACGCACCGGTCCCTCCGCCGACCATGTGGTAGAGGAAGCAGATGTTCTGCGCCAGATCCTCCTGATGCGCCCGGGCATACGTGCTGATCAGCCCGTCGGTCATGAGGACCCCACGCACCAGGTCATTGCGGACGGACGCGTCGATGACCTCGCCCAGCGGACGCTCCAGGAAATCTCGGACGATCGAATCGTCGCCGATCAACTCGCGGATGCGTGAACGCGTCGGCAGCGGTTCGGTCATCGTCGGCCAGATCGCCTCGGCGAGTCGCGTCGTGCGTTCGCCGAGGCGGCGCCATCCTGAGACGTCGTCCGCCGCCCCGATGCGTGCGAACGAGGACGCGGTCGCATCGTGGTCGAGGTTGTCGACCAGCAGTCCCGCGTCGGTGCCGGGCGCCGGCGTGTATGACGAGTAGCGCCTGCGGGCGAGCGTCACCTTCAGCCCGAGGTCATCGATGATCTGCTGCGGCATCAGGCTGACGAGGTAGGAGTATCGCGAGAGCCGTGCGCCGGTGCCGGGAAAGGTCTCGGCCGAGACGGTTGCTCCTCCGGTGTGTTCGGAGCGCTCCAGCAGGAGCACGGAAAGGCCCGACCGGGCCAGGTATGCGGCGGCGGTCAGGCCGTTGTGCCCGCCGCCGACGACGATCGCGTCATACGAGGTGTCCGACATGCCACAAGCCTACGGTGGCGGGTGCGTGGACCACGCGCGTTCGTGCGCGACAATGGAGGCCTATGGCCACCTACCGTGACGTCGCGATCGTGCTGCGCACCCACAAGCTGGGTGAGACCGACCGGATCGTCACCATGCTCTCGCGCGGGCGCGGCAAGCTACGCGCCGTCGCCAAGGGTGTGCGGCGCACCAAGTCGAGATTCGGCGCTCGGCTCGAGCCCGGGATGCTGGTCGACCTGCAGTGCTACGAAGGACGCTCTCTCG
>CAYPQR010000246.1:0-5163 GCA_964412865.1 uncultured Intrasporangiaceae bacterium | reverse complement strand
ATCACCGGCATCGACGACGGTATGCCGAGGATCGTCGTCGTCAGGTCGCGCTCCATCCGGTGATCCGCGACCGTCGGCGCGAATTCGAGTTCGGCGAAGGCATCGGTGTTGTCGCGTGGCGTCCTGCCGCGCTCGGATCCCGCGACCAGCGCCGCATACACGGACGGCGGCAGCGTCTTCTCGGCGCGGCGTTGTGCCTCCAACACGGTCTCGAACCACGGGTTCTTCCGCCACGGCCAGATCTCCTTGGTCAGATCCTTGAGATCCATTGGTGCTCTCCTGTATCGATGGCGGCTCACGGCCCGCATTCGCCGCATCGGGCGAGGTGGATGTGTGGGATTCGGCGGATCCGATCAGAAATACTGCATGCCGGCGTCGACGCTCACGTGTTCGGACGTGATCATGCGCGCGCGGTCGCCGGCCAGGAACGTCACGGTGTTCGCGATGTCTTCGCATTCGGCCGCCCAGGACGGCAGGAACGGCGTGCCCATATTGTTCAGCGGGGGATTCGTCGCCCCGGCCTCTTCGAGTCGGCCTTGCATGTCGCCGGACCCCATCGGGGAGTTCACCGCGCCGGGATGGACGCTGTTGACCCGTATGCCGTGCTTCCCGAGCTCGGCGGCGAAGGCCCTGGTCATGCCGGTGATGGCGTGCTTGCTCGTGGTGTAGTGCACCATGAAGGGCTGCATCTTCTTGCCGGCGTACGAACTCGTCAGGATGATCGAGCCGCCGCGCCCCCCATTGATGATGTGGGGCGCCGCGACCATCACGGTGTTCCAGGTGCCCGTGACGTTGGTGTCCATGGTGGCTTTGAACGTCTCGGGGGTGATGGCGTCCCAGGTCTCCGGAATGCAGATGCCGGCGTTGCCCACGACGATGTCCAGCCGGCCGAGTTCCGACACGGCGCCATCCACGGCGCTCCTCAGGTTGTCGATGTCGCGAATATCGGCCACACGCGCGATGATCCGCCGATCCTCGGCCTCGACGAGCCGCACGGTCTCCTCGAGATCCCGGGGTGTCGGTGACTCGTAGGGTACGAAGTCCAGGTGGCCGGCGAGGTCGACGGCGATGATGTCCGCACCCTCGCGCGCCAGTTGGACCGCCTCCGCCCGTCCCTGGCCTCGTGCCGCGCCGGTCACGAGCGCGACCTTGCCTTCCAGTGTTCCAGCCATATCCAACCTCCGGATTCGGCATCGCCCGCTGCCACAGGGCCGGGGACGGCCGTCGATTGCGGCTCAACTCGCCACGAGCCACTATAATGACACCAAGTGCCAATTGGAAGAGGTCATGATGGGCACCGTAGTCCCGGGCGTTCAGGAGGACCGTCGTGAACCGTGAGTTCGACGCGGCCGGGCCGACGTCCCGGGCACATGTCGGTCGCGCTCCGACCACGAGCCGGGGCGAGCTCAGCCACGTCGCGCTGACGCTGTTCATGGAGAAGGGCTTCGACGAGACCACCATCGACGACATCGTCGCGGCCGCGGGCATCGGCCGTCGCACGTTCTTCCGCTATTTCGCCTCCAAGAACGAACTTCCCTGGGGCGACTTCGATGCGTTGCTCGGGTCGATGCGCGAAGACCTCGCAGCCAGCGACCCTGCCGTCCCGCTGATGGATGCGCTGCGGCACGCCGTCATCGAATTCAACCGGTTCCCGGCCGACGAGATGGCGATGCACCGCAACCGTATGGAGATGCTGCTGCACGTCCCGTCCCTCGTCGCATACTCGACTCTCAGGTATGCGTCGTGGCGTCAGGTCATCGCGGAGTTCGTCGCGGGGCGCAGAGGAGAATCTCCGAGCGGCCTGACGGCACAGACGATCTCGTGGGGCTGCCTTGGGTTGTGTCTCGGCACGTATGAGAACTGGCTGGAGGACGAGGGGGCGGACCTGCTCGACCTGCTCGATGACGCATTCCGCACCGCCGCCGACATCTTCGGCCTACGGGACGAGACCCCATGACCACCCGCACGGTCGTTGTGGGTGCCGGGTCGGCAGGTGCCCCGCTTGCGACACGCCTGAGTCGGGATCGCAGCCGCGACGTCGTCCTCGTCGAGGCCGGCTCCGGCGGCCCGACCCCCGACGAACTGCTCGACGCGGCCACCATCCGCGGCGCACTGCCCGGCCATTCGGCCAACTGGGACTACCAGGGTGAGCTGACCCCGGAGCTGCCCTATGCGGTCGCGCGCGGGAAGCTCCTCGGCGGGTCGAGCGCGATCAACGGTGGCTACTTCGTCCGAGCCACACCCGGCGACTTCGAACGGTGGGCTCGAGCAGGTGGGCCCCGGTGGTGCTACGAGCACGCCCTCCCTGTCCTCACGTCACTCGAGACCGACCTCGACCTGGGTGACGCACCGGGTCATGGCTCAGCCGGTCCGATGCCGGTCAAACGGCCCGCACAGGAGAATCCCGCGGCGGTCGCCTTCCATGCCGCGGCCGCGCAACTCGGCTTCCCGTGCGAGCCCGACAAGAACGGCGCCGGCACGCCGGGGTGCGGCCCGGTGCCCTCGAACATCGTCGACGGCGTCCGGATGAACACCGCGCAGGCCTACCTGACACGGCTGCGGCCGGCGCTGAGAGTCGTCACGGACACCCAGGCACTGCGCGTGGTCATCGACCGCGGCAGGGTGACCGGCCTGGAGACCACCGCGGGACGGTTCGAAGCCGATGAGGTGGTGCTGTGTGCCGGCGCGATCGCCACGCCGACACTCCTGATGCACAGTGGCGTCGGGCCGCGCGCACAGCTGGAACGCTTCGGTATCCCTGTCGTCGCCGATCTGCCCGTCGGACAAGCCTTCGCGGATCACCCCGATGTCGCCCTCGGCTGGACCCCCACGGTGCAGATCTTCGACCCGAGCGAGGGGTTCGCGTTCTGCACCGCTTTGAACTTCGACTCCACGGCGCAGCCGGCGCCGGCGGCCGAGAAGGCCGGCGCACCCGCGCGGGACCGCCGCGACTCACGTGACCATCCGGAGGGTGACCTGGAGATCCTGCTCTGCGTCAAGCCGTTCGGTTATCTGCTCACGGGCTCGACCAACGTCGTCGCCGGCGGTGCTCGACAGGTCGCACGGCATCCCGTGAGCACCCTCAAGGCGCTGAAGGGGACCGACGTCAAACGCGTCACTCAGCAGATCGCACACGGTGAGGACTACCAGCTCACCATCGGCCTGCAGGCTGCACGCGGCCGAGGGCGTCTGACACTGCAAAGCGCCGACCCGCTCCGGCAGCCGCGGATCGAATACCGCTACCTCGAGGACGTCGAAGACCGCCGCCGCCTGCGCCTCGGTGTCCGCACCGCGGCCGCCATGCTGACCAGCCGGTCGTTCGCGGGGCTCTTCGACGGTTTCACGGAGATCGACGACGCCTGCCTGGCCGACGATGACCGGCTCGACACGTGGATCCGCAGCCACCTCGGCACGGCGATCCACATGTGCGGCACGGCGCCGATGGGTCAGGTGGTCGACGGCGCCGGAAGCGTCTACGGGGTCGACGGCCTACGCGTCGCCGACACCTCGATCCTGCCCGACACCCCCAGCCGCGGACCCAATGCGACCGCTGTGTTCATCGGAGAGCTCATCGCCCGTGCGATGTGCTCTGATGGCCTGTCCCGACCCGTCTGACAATGGAGGAGAGCGCGTATGGCACGCTCCGCACCGGCACCCGACCCGGCCATGTATCGCCGGGGTCGCCCGCCATACCCCGAGCCGCCCACGCCGGGCGAACGGGGCACTGAATTCACGCTGTTCACACAGCTGGCGTGGACGTCGGGCGTCGTCCTGCGCGCCGACAGGGTTGTTCTCGGCGGTTCGCCCTGGGAGGTCACCGTCATCCCCGAGGAGTTCCGGGAGTTCGCCCACAAGGTCTATGCGGCGGGCCGCAGCGGAGTCACGCCCACCAGTCCGCAGGAGCAGGAGGCGGCCGTCTACCTGCTCGACCGCGGGATCGCGGACCCGCTGCCGATCGCGGACCCGCAACGGCCCGTGGACGACGTCGCCGTCGTCATCCCCGTCCATCGCGACGCCGACGTGTTGGAGCGATGTCTGGAGTCGTTGCGGCCCGAAGGGCTGCCGGTGATCGTCGTCGACGACGCCTCGCCGACCGAGGATGCGGAGCGGATCGCGAAAGCCGTCGCGGCACACGGCGCGCGGCTCATCGTGCACGAACACAACGAGGGCCCGGGCGGCGCACGTACGACCGGGTTCGAGGCCACCGATGCGCCGTTCGTCGCCTTCCTCGATGCCGACACCGAGGCGAGCCCCGACTGGGTGTCCCGTCTGCGCCGCATGTTCGACGACCCGCTGGTCGGCGCCGTGGGCCCACGCGTACTCCCACGTGTTCTGGGCGATTCGGCGATCGAGCTGTATGAAGAGACCCGGTCGGAGCTCGACATGGGCCCCGACCCCTCTCGCGTCGTATACGGGGTGCCCGTCGGCTGGCTGCCCAGCGCCTCGGTCATCGTGCGCCGCGCCGCTGTGCCCGAGCCGCCGTTCGAGCCGGGGCTGCGGGTGGGTGAGGACGTCGACCTGTTCTGGCGGATGGAGGAGGCCGGCTGGACGGTGCGCTACGCCACCGACGTGGTCAACCACCACGCCGTCCGCGTCCGGTGGAAGGATTTCTGCGGCCGCCGCGCCATGTATGGCGGGTCTGCCGCCGACCTGGAGGCGCGGCACCCGGGCCGGCTCATCCCGGCGCGGCCCTCGGCGTCCGGCCTGGCCGTGGTCGCGGCGCTCGCCACGGGTCATCCCCGCGTCGCAGCGGGGGTCGCAGCCTACGAGCTGGCCCGGCAGCGTCGGATCCTCCCGTCGGCGGTGCCGTCGTGGGTGGTCGTCGAGATGACCGGGCGTTCCCTGTATTCCGACGCGTTCTGGATGGGTCACCTGTTGCGCCGCGACTGGTGGCCGGTGGGAGCGGCGGTGCTGGCGACCGCCCCGAGGTCGCGCCTGGCACGGGGGGTGGCCGCCACGATGCTCTGGTCTCCGGTGCGCGACCATGTCTTCGCCCAGACCCGGCTGAACCCGCTGCGAGCTGTGCCCATGCGCCTGCTGGACGACGCGTCCTACGGCACAGGAGTGATCAGGAACGCGATCAGGAAGCGCGTGCCCAACGTCGTCACGCCCCGCATTCGAATCCCCTGGTGGCCCAAAGGCAATCGCCCCCAATAGCAGCCT
>CAYPQR010000245.1:0-5191 GCA_964412865.1 uncultured Intrasporangiaceae bacterium | reverse complement strand
TCGGCAACTTCCCGCCGCTGTGGACCGAGTGGAACGGCAAGTACCGCGACACCGTGCGCGACTTCTGGCGCGGCGAGCCGGCCACGCTGGGCGAGTTCGCGTCTCGGATGAGCGGGTCGAGCGACCTCTACGAGCACTCGGGGCGGCGGCCGATCGCCTCGATCAACTTCGTCACCGCCCACGACGGCTTCACGCTGGCGGATCTGGTGTCATACAACGAGAAGCACAACGAGGCCAACGGCGAAGGGGGCGAGGACGGCGAGAGCTTCAACCGGTCATGGAACTGCGGGGCGGAAGGGCCGACCGACGACCCCGAGATCAATGCGTTGCGCCGTCGCCAACAGCGCAACTTCATCGCCACACTGCTCCTCAGCCAGGGCGTGCCGATGATCTCGCACGGCGACGAGGTGTCCCGCACACAACAGGGCAACAACAACGTCTACTGCCAGGACAACGAACTGTCTTGGTATGACTGGGAGTTGACCGAAGACCAGGAGGACCTGCTCGAGTTCACCCGCCGGGCGATCGCGCTGCGGCGAGATCACCCGGCGTTTCGGCGGCGCCGGTTCTTCGAGGGTGATGCACACCACGGCGGGGCCAGTGAACTCGGCGACATCCAGTGGTACTCCCCCGACGGCGACCAGATGAACGAACTGGACTGGAGCAACGGCTATGCCAGGTCGCTGATGGTGTTCCTCAACGGGCTGGGCATCTACGCCCCGGACGAGCGCGGTATGCCCGTGACGGACGACCATTTCCTGCTGATGTTCAACGCGGACAGCGAACCGGTGACGTTCACCGTTCCGGAGGTCGTCTCCGACGCGTCGTGGACGATGGAGTTGCAGACGCCGCAGCGGCGACTCGTCGACGACGCGGCCGCGGCCGGCGCCGAGATCGTCCTGCCGGACAGGTCACTGGCGGTCCTGCGGTGCGCGCCGGATCCCGACGCCGGCGTCGGCGGACCGGACCACTGAGGGCCGACAGCCGCTAGTGGGTCGTCGCGGCCTGGTGCCACACGCCCTCGGACCGCCCGACCGCTCCGCGCGCGTGCTGCACCCGGTCCCTGGCCTTCAGGGCGCGCTCCCGCGCGGCCTGCGCCTTCTGCTTGGCGGCCTGGGCCACCTCGGCCAGTTTGGCATCGAGTGCGACGTAACCGCCCGCCAGTGCCGCTGCGGCGAACACCCGACGGATCGGCAGCATGCGCGCGAGACCGACGACCGGCACCGACAGCAGCCCCACGTAGGAGCTCGAGGCCGCCAGGTTGATCAGCCGCTGCCCGTCGGAAAGGGCCTCACCGGCCTCCGGGACGACCCCGATCAGCACCCGGCCGCTGCCATCCATCGATGACTGTGCGGCGTACGCACCGGCGACGACGAGGCAGCCGACCGTCCGGCGCCTTCGCATCGACTCCGGCAGCAACGTCGCGATGGCGAGGCCTGCGGCGGGAATCGCGGACAGAGGGTTGACCTCCACGGTGATCTCCTTCACGGGTAGCGGAAGTCCGGCACCCACGATTGTGGGTCATCCGGCCGGCTCATGTGTCGTGCACGAGAAATTGTCGCACCTGTTGCTCCCACCGGTGGGCGTCGAGGTTCCACTCTCTGCAGTGTCGCGCGGCCCCCCATTTCGGCATCGTGACCAGGTCCGGCCGACGGCGGGCAAGCCGCAGCGACGGCCCGACCGGCACGAATTCGTCGTCGAGAGAATGAATCAGCAGGATCGGCACCTGCAACTCCGACGCCCGCGACACCCAATCGGTGCGGCGCACGTCGACTTCGCAATCCAGGCCGACGAGCCGATGGGCCGGCGCTGTGCGCATCATCGACTGACTGAGCCGCCCGAGCGGCGCAGGCAGCCGATGCTCGCGTGCGTGGAAATCCATGACGTCACCCCAGTCGATGACGGGCGCGTCGAGCACGACCCGCGACACGCGTGTCGACAGCCACGAACGGTCGAGAGTCTGCAGCACGATCGCCCCGCCCATCGACCAGCCGGCCAGCACGATCGATCGCGCCCCGTGCTCGACGGCATACAGCATGGCGGCCTCGACGTCCTCCCACTCGTCGAGGCCGAGGTGGAAGAGTCCGTCACCGCTCCGATGGGCGTCCTCGTCGTTGCGATAGGCAGGAATCAGGGTGTGATGACCCGACTCGTGCAGGGTCGGGACGGCACGCAGGCACTCGGCGCGCAGGGCGCCCCGGCCGTGCACGAGGATCGCCCACCGGTCGCTGCCGTCGACCGGTGTATGCCACGCCGGGAGCGGGCCGAGCGGACCGTCGACGTGGGTGTCGTGCAACGGCAGCCCGAGGGTTGTCGCCGGCGGCCCGGCGTAGTAGTAGCCGTTGAATCGCGCCGTGCCGGCCCGGGGCTCGCCGAAGTCGACGCCCTCGACCTCACGGATGACGCGCCCGCCCTGCTCATGCTGCACCTCGCCGATGCGCACGTGGGCGCGGCCTCCGCCGAACCAGAGACCGTAGCGGCCGAATGCGCGCGTCTGCTCGTCGGCGTCGAGCGTGACCTGAGACTCGGTCAGGTCATGCACGACGACGTCGTCGGCGCGCGGCTCGGGCGTCACGGTGCGGCGCGCGAAGTAGGTCGACGACGACACGGCGCCGGCCGCGGCTCCGGCCGCAAAGAAGCCGGCCGTCCCGGCCAGAGTCTTCAGCATGACCTCATCGTGCCAGGTCGACGCGCCGATGACTCACGGTCTGCGCACGTCATGGGCAAGACTGTGACGCATGGACCTGCCGCTGAAGCTCCCGATCAGCCCCATGCTGGCCAAGGCCGTCGACACCGTGCCCGAGCCGGCGTCGGTGGCGGGCGGGCTGCTCTACGAGCCCAAGTGGGACGGCTTCCGGTGCATCGTCCTGCGCGACGGCGACGAGGTCGAACTCGTGTCGCGCGGGAAGAAGCCCCTCACCCGCTACTTCCCGGAGGTCGTCGCGGCGGCCCTGCGCCACCTCCCTCCGCGCTGCGCCGTCGACGGTGAACTGGTCGTGCGCTCGGGCGCAGCGGGTGCCCAGCGCCTCGACTGGGAGGCGCTCAGCGCGCGCATCCATCCGGCGGCATCCAGAGTCGAGCGGCTCAGCGGCGAAACGCCCGCCGAAATGGTCATGTTCGACCTCCTGGCGCTCGACGACGTCGCCGTCCTCGAGCAACCGTTCGCGCAGCGCAGAGCCCGTCTCGAAGCGCTCGCCGAGCCGATCGAGCCCGGTGCACCGTTCCATCTCACGCGCGTCACGGACGATCCGGCGACGGCCAGGGACTGGTTCACCAGGTTCGAGGGTGCCGGCCTCGACGGCGTCGTCGCCAAGCCGGCGGCCTCGGCATACCAGCCCGGCAAGCGCACCATGCTGAAGGTCAAGCACCGGCGCACCGCCGAGGCGGTGCTGACCGGCTACCGCATCCACAAGAGCGGGCAGGGCGTCGGATCGCTACTGCTGGGGATGTATGACGCCGACGGCAACCTGCGTGGTGTCGGCGGCATCGTGGCCTTCACCGCGAAGCGACGCCTCGAACTCGTCGACGAGCTGGAGCCACTGGTGCTGCGGGACGACGACGGACGGCCCGTGCACGCGGAGACCGACCGGTCGAGGTTCAGCGGCAACAAGGACGTGTCGTATGTGCCGCTGCGACCCGAACGGGTCGTCGAGGTCCGCTTCGACCAGCTCGAGGGTCTGCGGTTCCGCCACGGTGTCACGTTCGTGCGCTGGCGCCCGGACCGCGAGGCGCGCAGCTGCCTGCTCGACCAGGTCGAGCGCGCGCCCGCATACGACCTCGACGCCGTGCTGGGGCCGCCGTAGTCACACCCTGATACGACGGTCGGCGCCCGCGACGAAACCGCCGACGGCCTGCGGGACGGCGAAGACCGCCAGCACCACCATGGCGAGCGTCCACGAATGCGTCACATCGTGCAATACGCCGATCAGGATCGGGCCGATCGCGGCGAGCAGGTATCCGATCGTCTGCGCCATCCCGGACAGCTGCGAGGTCTGCTGGGTGGTGCCGGCCCGCAGCACCATCATCAGCAGCGCCAGGCCGATGCCCGTCCCGGGCCCGATCCCGATCAGGGACACCCACAGCACCGGCAGGTTCGGGCCCCAGACCAGGCCGAGCAGGGCGACACCGCAGATCACGGTCGTGCTGACGGCGATCAGCCGCTGGTCGCGCGTGCGGGTGGCGATCATCGGCATCACCAGCGAGCACACCGCGCCGACGATGCCGAACAGCGACAGCATCCAGCCTGCCCGCGCATCGGACATGCCTCGTGCCGAGAAGAATTCGGGCAGCCAGGCCGTGACGGTGTAGAAGATCAGCGACTGCATGCCCATGTAGATCGTGACCGCCCACGCGATCCGGCTGTGCAGCAGCGACGTCCGTGCCGGGGCCTCGGGCACGTCGCGGTGCTGGCGTCCCAGGGCCTGCGGCGTCAGGAAGATCAGCGCCACGACCGCGAGCACACCCCATACGGCGAGGGTCGGACGCCATGCCCAGCCGGTCACATCGCGGATCGGCACCGTCAGACCCGCAGCGATGGCCGCGCCTCCCGAGAGGGTCATCGAATACAGGCCGGTCATCATCCCGGCCCGGGAGGAGAAGTCGCGCTTGATCAGCGCCGGCAGCAGCACGTTGATGACGCCGACGGACAGACCGACGAGGAGTGTGCCGCCGAACAGGGCGAATGTCGGGGCACCCAGGCGCACGACGATGCCGGCCAGCAGAACGGCGAGCGAGGCGAAGACGGCGCGCTCCAGGCCGAGCCGTCGGCCCAGCCTCGGTGCGAGCGGCGACATCACCCCGAAACACAGCACGGGCAACGTCGTCAGCAGCCCGGCTGCCGCGCCGCCGAGCTGTTGAGTATGACGTATGTCACCGAGCAGCGGCGCGACCGCCACGACGGCGGGGCGCAGGTTCGCGGCGGCCAGCACGATCGCGACCGCTGCGAGCACGAGGCCCCGGCGGTGCGGCGCCGTGCCCCGGTCGTCGCCGGAGCGGCCGGTGAGGGTGGACGGGCGGCCGGCGCGCGAGACACCCGCGTCGCCGTATCGATCCGTCACCGCTCAAGCCTAGCGACCGCGGGAATAACCACAGGGTGCGATACCTTGAGGTAGATGCAAACGCATTGATCTCGCCGATCCGGCGAGCGAACAGGAGTCATGATGCAGTTCGGAATCTTCTCGGTGAGCGACAT
>CAYPQR010000244.1:0-5194 GCA_964412865.1 uncultured Intrasporangiaceae bacterium | reverse complement strand
GCTACTCGACCAGCCAGAACGGTCCCTTTCACGCCCGCAAGGCGTCACCGACAGGAAACTCGGCCGGCCCGGCGTTCGCCCCCATGGCGGCAGGCGAAGCGCCCGCCGCTACTGACGGACGACCAGGTTCTCGCTGTCGACGAAACGACCGACCGGGCTGGTCAGCATGTCGATGGCGGCCGCGACGTCCTCCGGCTGCATGATCGTGCTGGGGTCCTCGTCGGGCGCCAGCTTGCGTCGCAGGGCCGTCGCACAGCGGCCCGGGGAGATGGTGACGACCCGGGTGCCGTAGATCGCCAACTCCTCCTTCATCACCTGGCTCATCGCGATCAGGCCGGCCTTCGAGCTGGAATAGGTGAGCCAGCCCGAGCGGCCGTTGATGCCCGCCGTCGACGCCACGTTGACGATGTAGTCGAACTGGTTGCCCAGGTGCAGCAGCGACTGCACGATCAGGAACGGCGCATACAGGTTGACCCCGATGGTCCGCTCGAAGTCGGCGAAGTCGATCTCGTGGATCGGCTCGGGAGCGGTGTATCCGGCGTTGTTGAGCAGCAGCGACACCTTGCCGTGCGCCTGCATGATCTGCTCCATCAGCGGGCCGATCGCGTCCCGGTCATACAGGTCGAGCGTGTAGCAGGTCACTGTCTTGCCGTGCGGGTTGTTGTCCCGCAGGTATTTCTCGGTCTCGGTGAAGTCCGGCGACTCGCGCGCCACCAGGATGAAGTCGGTGACGTCGTTGTCCTCGGCCCAGAAACGCTCGGCCGTCGCCCGGCCGATGCCCTTGGACGCGCCGGTGATCAGGAAGCTCTTACTCATCCTCATCGCCTCCTGCCAGCAGGTATCCGGCGAGCCGGACATCGGTCTTGGTGGTGATCTTGAAGTTGCGGTCGCTGCCGGGGATGAAGCGCACATCGGCACCAGCCACGGCGCACATCGTCGCATCCTCGGTGAAGACGAGGTTCTCTGCGTCGGCGTAGGCGTGGCCCTCGACGAGCACCGACTTGCGGAACTTCTGCGGCAACTGCACGTTGCGCAGCCGCGAGCGTTCGAGCGAGCCGGTGACCTTGCGGGTGTCCGGGTCGACCGGCGCCACCGTGAACGGGATCTCCAGCATGTAGCTGACGTTGTCGTGCTCGGCGGCGATGAGCGCCGCGAAGTCCTCCTTGCCGACCAGCGGCCGGGCCGTCTCGTGCACGATCACGTGCTCGCCCTTGCAGTGCTCCAGCATCTTGCGCACCGAGTCGTGCCGGGTCTCACCGCCGGGCACGTAGGTGATCGGCGTCTTGATCGCGTAGTCGGCCACGACCTTCTCGATGGCCTCGCGCCACCCCTCCGGGTAGTTGAGGACGATCTGGTCGATCTCGGGAATGTCGTCGACGGCGATCAACGGATAGATCATCGCCGGGATGTGGTTGACGCGGATGAGCTGCTTGGGCTGCCCTGCGGCGACCCGCGTGCCCACCCCGCCGTTCAGCAGGGCAAGTGTGTACATGACTGGCACCTTATCTTTCGACCTGTTGTCACCAAATTTCATGGGCGTGTGTCGCCCAGCGCTCGCGCCGCGGCCCGGGTGAACGCCTCAGCGCTGTCGCAGTGGTCTCCCAGGTAGTAGCTGCGCAGCTCACGGCGTGTCTGCGCCAGCGGGTCGGCGCCCAGCATCGTATCGATGCGCGCTCCGGGGTCACTGTCGAGGTCGAGCATGTATGCCGCCCGCAGCACCGGATACTCGCTCTCGTCGGCGCCGGCGCCGACCGGATCGACGACCGCGAAGGGCTTGCCGGACTGCAGGTAGTCCGACGCGACACTGGAGACGTCGGTCACCAGGGCGTCCGAGCGGTTGAAAACGTCGGCGACGGCGCCGCTCATGGCGGCCCTACTGGTGACATGGGGGCAGTCGGGCGTCGACGCCGCGCCCAGCACCGCATCGATCGCCGCGACCGTCCTCGCCGTGCGACGCTTGCGGCACGAGATGGGGTGCGGCCGGAAGATCACCCGCACACCGCGATCCAGCAGCAGCCGCACGATCTGCTCCCCATGCTCGAGCGAGCTGAAGTTCATGTCGCGCACGCCGCCGCGCCAGGTGGGGGCATAGAGCACGGTCCGCCGGCCCGGGGCCGGGTCGATGTTGCGGTCCAGGATGCCGGCCACCTGCGGGCGGCCCACCCGCACGAACTTCTCCGGCGCCACCACGACGCCGTGCCTCGTGAACCGGTCGACCGCGGCGTCCCCCGCGACGAAGATCTGGTCGAACATGCCGATCATCGGGTGATAGCTCGACGGCTTGTCGGAGTCGCCGTGGTTGAGGTGCACGTGGGTGCGATCCAGATATCGCACCCCGTCGACACATTTGCTGTCGGTGTTGACGTAGAAGACGGCGCGAACGCTCGGCACCATGCAGTCGTCGAGCCCGGCGATCTTCTCGGTCACCACGACCGGCGCCGTCGTGATCGTGGGCGCCTGCGCGAGCAGCTTGGGGTCGCGGCCGAGCACGGCATACGGCACACCCAGCCGCTCGAGGAATGGCAGCCACATCCGCACCTGGTAGGCGCCCTCGATCGGTCCGGAGAAATAGACGTAGAACTGCGGTGCGTGGGCGGTGATCGCCTGGGTGACCGCGCGGTTCACCGTGCCGCGCCGCCGCGCCCACACGGCCGACCGCAGCCTGACCGCCGACCACAGCAGAGCCGCCAGCTCGAGCACCAGCACGACGACGCCGGCGACATCCGGAAGGTCGCCGGCGGAGGCGATCAGCAGCAGGACGGCGAGCATCGCGCCGGCCGCGAGCACGGCATACGCGAAAGGGGCCGGCACGCGCGGCCGCGGATCGGAGGGCACTCCCGGAAGCTGGACGGCACGCACCGGCGGCACGAGGCGTCTCGCCAACGGCTCGCCGGCGAGCGCCGCGAGGACGGCCACGGCCGCTGTGAGCGCCACCCAGACGCCCGCCTGTCCTCGAGCCACCAGGTGCCCGGCCGGGATCAGCACGGCCACGACGGCGAGCCCGACCGTCACCGGACCCGAACGCAGCCGGCCGACCCACCAGGTGCCGGCCAGCAGCACGAGCGTGAGCACCGCGACGACGACCGGACCGGCCGGCCAGAGGGACACGGCCACCGTGACTGCCGCGAGCGCCGACACCGCCGCGGGTGCCGCGACCGACGTGGACAGCCGCCGGATTCGCGCCGAGTAGCTCATCGGGGCGCCTTGACCCTCGGCGAGGCGAGGATGGCCAGGAAGTGGCCTGCCACCACGACCCAGACCGCAACGGCGAGCACCCATGTGGCCACACGGAACACCTGGGTCGAGTCACCCACTGCGAGGCCGACGATCTCGAGTGCGAGTGCCAGCAGGCCGAGCTCGACCGAATGGAAGATGCGGTGGAAAGGCAGCAGCCGGAACACGCTGCGCAGCATTCCGACGACGGAATGCCGCGGCACGGCCTTCGCCTCGGCCGTGTCGGGCAGTCGCCCCACGCCGCTGAGGGCCCGCGCCACGTGCACCATGTCGTTCAGCGACTTGTTGACGAGGATCCCTGACATCAGGATCGCGCCGAGAAACGCGTATTTCCATGCCTGCTCGGCGCTCGGGTCGCCGCCGACGATTCCCGACGCCCGCAGCCCGAACGTCAGACCGACGAAACCTTCCGTCGTGTAGTGCGCAACGCGGTCGAGAAAGATGCCCGCCGGGCTGAATCTCTGCCTCCAGCGGGCGAGTTCACCGTCGACGCAGTCGAGGTACATCTGCAGCTGGCCGAAGAACACCGCGAGCAACGGGCCCCAGATGCCCGGCACGAGAAGCGATGCGGCGATGCACCAGCCCGAGAGGATCATCAGCCCCGTGACGCCATTGGGCATCATGCGCGTCGGCACGAGCAGGCGGGTCGTGTAGAGCGAGAAGTGGCGCAGGTATTCGCCCGACCAGTGCTCTGCGTTCTTGCGACCGCGCACGGCCTCCGGCTGCGACACGGCACGCAACTGACCGATCGTCGGTCGGCTGTGCTGGTCGTTCACGTGGCCCTCCGAATGCGTATGCGTCATGGCGTGTTCACCGGCCGTGCGATCGGTCTGACGAACACGTCACTATAACGAGCAGCCCGCGTCAGATGATCGGCCATCGCCCCGCGCGTCCCATCCGCGCAACGGTCTGCCACGACAGCTTCCGGTGCGACTCCCCCGCCGCCCAGGGGTCTTCCTGCCAGCCCGTGCGCCAACCGGCGAACCACGGCCGGAGTGTCTGTGGGGCGCGCCGTGAACGCACCAGCTGCACGAGGGTCCACGACCCGACATACGCCCAGCTGAACGGCCAGGGCAGGTTGCGCCGCGCCAGCCATACGCGGTTGCGGGCGTTCTTGGTGAAGTAGTCGTCGTGCCGGCGCGGGTCGATGACCGGATGGCCGGCTCGCAGGTCGCCGCAATAGACCGTGCGGTGCCCGGTGTCCCACACGCGCCAGGCGAGCTCGATGCCCTCATGGGCGTAGAAGAACGGTGCGGGCCACCCGCCGGAACGCTCGAAGACGTCACGGCGCATCACGACCGCCATTTCGACGACGGAGAACACGTTGGACGACTGCAGCGGACTGCCCTTGCGCAGGCGCGGGATCCATCTCGTCGGATGTTCGGGAGACTGCGGATCCTCGATGCGCGGCTGGATCATCCCGAGCGTCGGGTCGTCGCGGAACGCGGCCGCGCACCGCGCGAGGAAGTCGCCGTCGAGCAGCCACGCGTCGTCGTCGAGGAAGAACAGGAACTCCCCCGCCACCTTCGGCACGCCCGCATTGCGCCCGGCGGGGATGCCCACGTTGTCCGGCAGCGCGAGCGTGCGCACGCCGCCGGGCAGCCCGGTGGGCTCCCATCCGTTGCCGACCACGACGACATCGAGCTCGACGCCCTTCTGGGCGAGCACCGATTCGATACCGCGACGCAGATCATCCGGACGCTTGCCCTGAGTGAGCACGACGACCCCGAAAGTCGGCCCGCCTGCGCTGTCTTGCCGGTCGATGGTGTCCTCCTGCGGATGGGAACGTGGCTGCCGACGATCCTACGGTGTCCTTGGGCCCCCACCCTGGCTGGTCGAGTAGCGCGATGCGAAGTCGAGGGCGTATCAAGACCTGGCCTGCCCTTTACCGCTGGTCGAGTAGCGCGAGACGAAGTCGAGGGCGTATCGAGACCTGGTGAGCGGGCGTTGCCAAGCCGGT
>CAYPQR010000243.1:0-5213 GCA_964412865.1 uncultured Intrasporangiaceae bacterium | reverse complement strand
GCCGCCATCTGGAGCGCGTCGACATGACGTCGCGGCTGATCCTGACCCGCACCTATGCCACCGGGTCGGCCTCCAGCTGGCAGATCACGCTGCGCGCGTGCGGTGCCGCGCATGCGTTCACGCGCACCTACCGCGCGATCGAGTCGCCCCGCGCCGCCGTCGAGTTCCTGCTGCTCGACCGTCTCTTTCCGCGGTCGGTCGCCTATTCGATGGGTGAGGCCGCGCGCTGCCTGGAGGAGCTCGACCCCCGGCAGCGTCGCATCGGGTTCGGCGGCGACGCCGCCCGGATCATCGGCCGTGCCCGCGCCCGGATGGACTACCTGACCCTGACGGAGCTGCTGACCGACCTGCCGGGCGAGATGAGCCGGTTGCAGGAGGTGTGCGCCGACGCCAGCGAGGCGATCGCGAAGCGCTACTTCGAGGGTGCGGTCGTGCCGGAATGGCTGGGAGGCGCGCTGTGAGGGCCGGCCCGGGCGAGGACCTGCGAGAGGACGGACGACGACCATGAGCGCGACACTGCGGCTCGTGCACAGCACGGGCTACACCTACAACGGCCACGCCTCGGCGTCATACAACGAGGCCCGGCTGGCGCCGCTGGCCACCGCGGATCAGACGGTCCTGCATCACCGTCTGGAGATCACCCCATCGCCGTGGTCGCAGGTCTGGACCGACTACTGGGGCACCCAGGTGACGACGTTCGAGGTGCACGAGCCGCACGATGAGTTGCAGGTGACCGCCGTCAGCACCGTGGTCGTCGACCGCAAGACACCGACCGGTGAGGGGCTCCCGCTCTCGGAGATGCGTTCCGTGCGGGTGCGCGACGAGTTCGACGAACTGCTGGGTGTCTCCGAACTCGTCGAGCCGGGAGATGCGCTGCGCTCGGTCGCGGCCGATCTCGCCGGGCGATGCGGGACTGCTGCCGACCTGGTGGACGCCGTCCTCGCCCGGTTGCGCGAGCGGGTCGTCGTCGTGCCGGGCCGCAAGGCCCGTGCCGCCTCGCGCGACGCCTGGGATGCCGGCGAGGGCACCAGCGCCGACCTTGCCCACCTGATGATCGGAACGCTTCGCGCACAAGGCATTCCGGCCCGATACGTGTCCGGTTATGTCCTCGGCGACGGGGATGCCCCGCTCGGTGAGACCACGCCGGGCGAGGCGCGTGCCTGGGTGCAGTGGTGGGACGGTGCGTGGCTGGGAGTGGACCCGGCCCAAGGCGTGGTGCCCGGCGACTTCTACATTGAGGTTGGACGCGGTCGGGACTATGCCGATGTGGTCCCGTTGCGGGGGATCTTCACGGGGTCTCCCGGCAGCGACATGTTCGTGACGGTCGAGATGAGCCGTCTTGCATAAAAGGAGCCTCCTGTCGTGATCGATCCCCGTTCGGCACTTCGCGCCGGCCTGCTCACCATGAGTCGTAGCGACTCGGTCAAGCAACTCATCGAGAAGGCGCCGGTCAGCCGGAGCGTCGTGCGGCGGTTCGTGGGCGGCGAGACGACGCAGGATGCCGTCGAGGCCTCGGCGGGCCTGCTGTCCGGTGGTCGGCTGGTGACCATCGACTTCCTCGGCGAGGACACCCTCGACCTCGCTCAGGCGCAGGCGACTCGCGACGCATACCTTCACCTGCTGGAGGCACTCTCGCAGCAGGGTATGACCGCGGACGGCAGGGCCGAGGTCAGCCTCAAGCTGAGCGCGCTCGGGATGGCGCTCGGCGAGGACGGCCGCAAGATCGCCCTCGAGCACGCACAGCAGGTCTGCGAGGCGGCCGCCGCGGTCGGCACGACCGTGACGCTCGACGCCGAGGATTACACGACGACGGATGCGACGCTCGATGTGCTGCGCGAACTGCGCGGCGACTTCCCGTGGGTCGGCGCGGTGTTGCAGGCCTACCTGTATCGCACCGAGGCCGACTGCAAGGACCTGGCGACCGAGGGCAGCAGGGTGCGACTGTGCAAGGGCGCCTACCAGCAGCCCGAGTCGGTCGCCTATCAGCACGCCGCCGACGTCGACAAGTCCTACGTGCGCTGCCTGAAGGTGCTGATGGAGGGCGACGGGTATCCGATGGTGGCCAGCCACGACCCGCGCCTGATCGCCATCGCCGGGTCACTCGCCGGCAAGAACCACCGTGAGGCCGACAGTTACGAATACCAGATGCTGTTCGGCATCCGGCCCGATGAGCAGCAGCGGCTCGCGGCCGAGGGCCACCGCATGCGCGTCTATGTGCCGTACGGCGACGAATGGTACGGCTACCTCGTGCGCCGGATGGCCGAGCGCCCCAGCAACACGATGTTCTTCCTGCGCGCTGTCGCGACCACGAAGTAATCGCCACCCCGGGAGTTTGCGATGGACGAGAAGAACGGCACGAAGTCGGCCGGCGTGGTGGCGATTCTCGGCGCCGGTGTGATGGGTGAGGCGCTGCTGTCGGGGCTGCTGCGCGGTGGCCGCACGCCCGACCGGTTGCGGCTGAGCGACCGCAGCGACGAGCGCGTGGCGCAGATGGAGCAGCGGTATGGCGTGCGCGGCGTCCGAGCCGCCCAGGCCGTCGCCGAGGCGGACACCGTCCTCGTCGCGGTCAAGCCGCAGGACATGACGGCTCTGCTGGAGGAGATCAGCCCGCACGTGCGGCCGGACACGCTGGTCGTGTCGATCGCCGCCGGCATCACCACCGCCTTCTTGGAGCAGCGGCTGCCCGAGGGCGTCGCCGTCGCCCGGGTCATGCCCAACACTCCGGCGCTCGTCGACCAGGGCATGTGCGCGGTCAGCCCCGGCGCCCACTGCAACGCCGAGCACATCGAGGTGGCGAGCGACCTGATGCGGGCCGTCGGCAAGGTGCTGGCGGTGCCGGAGGGCTATCAGGACGCGATCACGGCCATCAGCGGCAGCGGCCCGGCCTACATCTTCTATGTCGTCGAGGCGATGATCGAGGCGGGCGTGCTGCTCGGCCTGCCGCGCGCGACGGCGACCGAGCTGACCGTGCAGACGCTCTACGGCGCCGCCACCATGCTGAAGGAGACCGGCGAGCATCCGACCGTGCTGCGCGAGCGGGTGTCCAGCCCCGGAGGCACGACCATGGCCGCGCTGCGCGAGCTCGACGATCACAAGGTGCGCGCGGCGTTTCTCACGGCGATGGAGGCCGCCGCCAGGCGCTCCGCCGAGCTGTCCCGGCAATGACGTGACCGGGTTCACGGTGAGTGTGCCGTGAGCGCCGCCAATTCCGGGACTGGATGACATGGAGGGTATTTGGCATGCGAGAGTTGGGGCATGACTGAAATCACGGTGCGCGCCCTCGGAGAAGACGACTGGCAGATCTACCGCGATGTGCGGCTGGCTGCCCTGGCGGAGTCTCCCGACGCCTTCGTGGCCACAGCCTCTCAGGAGCGGGCCTACGACGAGGACTTCTGGCGCCGGCGGATGGCGCGTTCTCGCCGGCTCGTCGCCGAGAAGGACGGCACCGTGGTCGGCGTGGTCTCGGTGGGCAACAAGAAGGGGCAGGACGAGAAGGTCAGCGAACTGTTCGGCCTCTGGGTGACACCGGAGCTGCGCGGTCACGGTGTGGCGTGGCGCCTCGTCGAGGCAGGCGTCGGCCAGGCCAAGAGCGACGATTTCGACTTCGTCCTCTATTGGGTCGGCACGGACAACGGCCGCGCGGTCGCGTTCGCCAGCAGCTTCGGATTCCGCCCGACCGACACCCGGCGCGCGATGCGCAACGCGGAGACCGACGAGACCGGTGACTCCAGCGAGCACGAGATGGCGATGGTGTATCCACTGGGCGATGACCCGGGGGCGACGCCCAGCGCCATGGTCTGAGGGCACGACGTGGGTCCCGCTCGCACGCGCATCGTCTGGGACGAACAACTGACCGCCTACAACTTCGGGTCGAGTCATCCGATGAACCCGTTGCGCCTCGACCTGACGGCGCGGCTGGTCGACGCGTTCGGCATCTTCGACGTGCCCGGTGTCCAGGTGGCGGTGCCGACGCTTCCCGAGGGCTCGGACGCGTTCCTGCGGTGGGTGCACTCGGCCGACTACATCGAGGCGGTGCGGGCCGCGTCGGTGGACCCGGCTCGTGCCGACGTCTCCTACGGCCTCGGCACCGAGGATGACCCGGCCTTCGTCGGTATGCACGACGTGTCGGCACTCATCGCGGCGGGCACGGTCTCGCTGTGTGAGGCGCTGTGGGCGGGCGACATCGACCACGGCGTCAACTTCTGCGGCGGTCTGCACCACGCCATGCCCGACATGGCGGCGGGCTTTTGCGTCTACAACGACGTCGCCCTCGGCATCCAGCGGCTGCTCGACCTCGGCGCGCAGCGCGTGGCCTACGTCGACGTCGACGTGCACCACGGTGACGGCGTCGAGAAGGTCTTCTGGAACGATCCGCGCGTCCTGACCATCTCGATCCACGAGAGCGGTCGGCTGCTGTTTCCCGGCACGGGTTTCCCCGGCGACATCGGCGGGGAGAAGGCCGAGGGGACCGCGTGCAACATCGCCCTGCCGGCCGGTGTCGGCGACGGGCCGTGGCTGCGGGCACTGCATGCCGTCGTGCCGCAACTGGTGCGCGCATTCGAGCCGGAGGTGCTGGTGACGCAGCAGGGCTGCGACTCCCACTACACCGACCCGCTGGCCCACATGGCGCTGACCGTCGACGCGCAGCGGGCGTCCTACGAGATGCTGCACGACCTTGCCCACGAGCTCACCGACGGGCGCTGGATCGCGCTCGGCGGGGGCGGCTATGAACTGGTCGACGTCGTGCCGCGCGCCTGGACGCATCTGAGCGCCATCGCGGCCCACCGTCCGATCCCGGTCGACACCCCGGTGCCCGAGGTCTGGCGGGCCTACGTGAACGGCCGGTACGGCCGCGTCGGACCGGCCACGATGGGTGACGGCGCCAGTGAGAACGGACGGGTCTGGTGGCGTTCGTGGGCCAGCGGCTGCGATCCGAGCGATCGGGTCGATCGCAGCGTGCTGGCGACTCGGGAGGCTCTCTTTCCGCTATACGGCCTCGACATGTGGTTCGATTAGGCTAGATTTCATCGTGCGACACGGCGTGTCGACTGGACAACGAGGCGAGGAAAAACCAGGTCTGACTTTCCAAGAGGGTGCGGGGACTCGTATCGTTCACCCAATGGAAGGTTCGTCACCCGGAGAGGATGCCATGGCTCAAGATCATCAGGTCGGCGAAGTCAACTTCATGACTGTCGCCGAGGTGGCGGCCATCA
>CAYPQR010000242.1:0-5216 GCA_964412865.1 uncultured Intrasporangiaceae bacterium | reverse complement strand
CGATCTCGCGCTCGGCCGACTCGGGCGAGTCGGAGCCGTGCACGATGTTCTGCTGCACCGGCAGACCCCAGTCACGGCCGAGGTCGCCGCGGATCGTGCCGGGCAGCGCCGCCGTCGGGTCGGTTGCGCCGGCCAGGGCGCGGAATCCCTCGATGCAGCGGTGCCCCTCGACGATCGCGAACGTCGCCGGCCCACTGGCCATGAAGTCGACCAGCGGCTCATAGAACGGCTTGCCCTCGTGCTCGGCGTAGTGCCGGGCCAGGCGGTCACGGTCGGGCGTCTGCACCTTCAGCGCGGCAAGGGTGTAGCCCTTGGCCTCGACGCGGGCGAGGACCTCTCCGGTCAGGCCGCGGCGGTATCCGTCGGGCTTCACGATCACCAGGGTGCGTTCGGTCTGCGCAGTCACGCGCACCACCTTATCGGCCGCCTCAGGAGGCCACGATCGCACCGCTGGCAAGCAGCCCGAACAACGCGAGGGACAACGCGATCCGATAGATCACGAACGGGCGGAAGTCGTGTGACGAGATGTAGCGCAGGAACCAGGCGATGACGGCGTAGCCGATGACGAATGCGATGAGCGTCGCGACCGCGATCTCGCCCCAGGAGGTGTCGACGACGTTGCCCGTCTCGTGCACGTCGCCTCCGACGACGTCCTTCAGCTCGAACAGGCCCGACGACACGACGGCCGGTATGGCCAGCAGGAACGAGTATCGCGCGGCCGCCTCCCGCGTGTAGCCCATGAAGAGGCCGCCGCTGATCGTGCCGCCGGACCGCGACACCCCGGGGATGAGCGCGCACGCCTGCCACAGACCGTAGAACAGTCCGTCCTTGACCGTGAGGTCCTCCAGTCGTTTCGTCTGGCGACAGGTGCCGTCGGCGACCGCGATGATCAACGCGAAGACCAGCAACGCCGTCGCGGTGACCCACAGGTTGCGCAGCGGCCCCTCGATGAAGTCCTTGAAGACGAGACCGAGAACCCCGATGGGGATGGTGCCGATGATGACCAGCCACCCCATCCGCGCGTCCGGGTCGGACCCGGGCACCTTGCCGACCAGCGACTTCGCCCACCTCCCGATGATGCGCACGATGTCGCGCCAGAAGTAGACGATGACCGCCGCCTCGGTGCCCAGCTGGTTGACGGCCGTGAATGCGGAGCCGCCGCCGTCGTTGCCCCAGAACAGCCGCCCGACGATCAGCTGGTGCGCCGACGAGGAGATCGGCAGGAACTCGGTGAGGCCCTGCACGATCCCGAGCACCACCGCCTCGAGCCAGCTCACCCGAGCTCCTCACAGCGCCTCGGGGAACCATCGCGCGACGCTCCGAATGGGCGGAAACCCGGATCGAGACGGCCGGACCGTCTCGTGGGGCGTGAGCTCATGAATCTCCCTGGTCCTCGAGGAACTTCGCTGTCAGCTGGTCCATCCTGCGGCCCTGCACCAGACCCGTCGTCCACAGGGCCAGGAAGACGATGCCGACGATGAGCATCATCGGCACGATCACCGCGCTCGCGATCGTAGCCAATTGGATCGCCCACCCGAGCGTGACACCCCACGGCCGGCGCAGAGTCCCCGCCGCCACGATGCACAGCAGCGCGAGCACGATCCCCACCCACAGGTATGTCGTGTGCGCCGACTCGCCCCTGCTGCGCGCCAGCGCGTACGCCACCAGCGCACCGAAGAAGACCACGACGCTCTGGCTGCCGACCACCACACCCGCGAACCGGCGGGTCATGCGCTCCCCCACGCCATACACGAGCAGTGACCCGATCACGTGTCGGTCTTTCCCAATATGCGTCGGACCTCGGCAGCGGTATGGATCGAGCCGGTCGCGAGCACACCGCCCGCGACGCCGCCCTCGTCGGCGAGTTCGGCGGCACGGTCGATCGCCTCGATCAGGTCGGGCTCGATCGTCACCCTGTCCTCACCGAAGACGTCGATCGCCAGCGCACCGAGCTCGGCCGGCTTCATCGCCCGATGCGAGGAGTTCGTGGTGATCACGACCTCGTCGAAGATCGGTTCCATCCCCTCGAGCATCGAGAGCACGTCCTTGTCCTTGAAGATCGAGACGACCCCGATCAGCCGGGCGAAGTTGAAGGAGTCCTCGAGGGCGTCGCGCAGCGCCTCCACCCCCGCCGGGTTGTGCGCGGCGTCGACCACGACCGTCGGCGAGCGCCGCACCACCTCCAGCCGGCCCGGTGAGGTCGTGTCGGCGAGGGCCGCCTGCAGCACCTTGTCGTCGAGGGGCTGCTCGCCGCCGCCGACGAAGGATTCGACCGCCGCGATGGCCGTGGCGACGTTGTGCGCCTGGTAGCGGCCGAACAGGGGCAGGAAGAGCTCCTTGTAGTCCGCCGCGAGCCCATGCACGTCGATCTGCTGGCCGCCGACCGCCGTCTCGCGCGCGGTGACCTCGAACTGCAGGTCCTCGCGGGCCACACTCGCACCCACCTCCGCAGCCTTCTCGGCCAGCAGTTCGTCGACGGCGGGGTCCTGACGGCCGACGATCACCGTCGCGCCGGACTTGATGATGTCTCGCTTCTCCAGCGTGATCTCGCCGATCGTGCTGCCCAGCAGGCGGGTGTGGTCGAGTGAGATCGGTGTGATCACCGCGACCGTGCCGTCGGCGACATTCGTCGCGTCCCAGCGGCCGCCGAGGCCGACCTCGACGACGGCGACATCGACCGGTGCGTCCGCGAACGCCGCGTAGGCCATCACCACGAGCAGCTCGAAATACGTCATCCTCGGGCCGCCCTCGGCCTGTGAACGCTCATCGACCATCTGCACGTAGGGCAGGACGTCCTCGTAGGTGCGGATGAAGCGCTCGGCCTCGATCTTCTGGCCGTTGAGGCTGATCCGCTCGCGCACGTCGTGCATGTGCGGTGACGTGAATCGACCTGTGCTGAGGCCCATCTCGCGGAGGATCCGCTCGATGATCCGTGTCGTCGTCGTCTTGCCGTTGGTGCCGGTGAGGTGGATCACCGGGAACGCGTGCTGCGGGTCGCCGAGCAGTTCCATCACCTGGGCGACCCGCTCGAGCGACGGTTCGGGCGTGTGTTCCGGTGCCCTGGCGAGGATCTCGGCCTGCACCTCGCGCAACCGCTGCAGCGTCTCCTGCGAGCGCGCGCGCCGGGCGGCGCTGTCGTCGCCGCTCACTGCTTGCCTCGCAGGCGCAGACGCAGCCACACATTGTCGGGCATACCCGAACCTCCGGATTCCTGTCGCACGAACTCGAACCCGAACTTCTTGTAGAACGCTGCGGCGCCGACGTTGCCGGCCAGATGGGAGACCTGCACCTCGTCGTAGTCGTCGTCGAGAGCCCGGTCGATCACGGCGCGCATGAGGGCACTGCCGACGCCGGACGACTGCGCCTCCGGCACGACATACAGCTTCCACAGTGCGAGGGTGCCGTCGAGCGGCCCGACACCCGCCATGCCGACGACCTCGCCGTCGATCTCGGCGACGAGCACCCGGCCGGCGCGGATCGCGGGGATCGTGGCGCCCTCGGTCCACCACTTCGCGAGGCCCATGGCGACGTAGTCCTTGCCCGCGATGGGGATGTAGGTCGCGGGCCAGGTGCGGTGACCGACCTCCAGCACCGCGTGCAGATCGTCTCCCGTGGCGCCGCGGACCACCACGCCCGCCGGCGGCTCGTGGTGCGTGCCGTTCATGCCCGGTCCTCGACCCGGCGCACCTGGATGGTGACCTTCTTGCCGTCGGCCAGTTCGGCGACGTTGCCGCCCGCCGGCGCCTGGTCGGCGCCGGCCGCTCCCAGCTGCACCGCGAGCGTCTCCCGCATGATCAGCCCCTGATGGGCGAGCACCGCCTGCCACACCTCCTCGTCGCCGGTGACCGTCAGGCTGATCCGGTCACTCACGTCGAGGCCTGCCGTGCGGCGCTCCTGCTGCACCGCGCGTACGACGTCCCGTGCGAGGCCCTCGGCCTCCAGTTCGGGCGTGGTCGCGGTGTCGAGCAGGACGAATCCGCCTCCGGGCAGCATCGCCGGAGCACTGGCGGGATCCCCGCCGTCCGACACCACCGTCTGCACTTCGAACTCACCTTCCTGCAGGGCGATCCCGCCACTGACGACGGTGCCGTCGTCCTTCTGCGACCAATCACCGCTCTTACTGGCCCTGATGACCTGCTGCACGTCCTTGCCGAGGCGGGGTCCGGCGGCGCGGGCGTTGACGACAAGGCGCTGCTGCAGGCCCAGTTGCGACGGGTTGACGCGCGCGAGGCTGACCAGCTCGATCTCTCGCACGTTGACCTCGTCCCGGACGATACTCAGCAATGGGTCGAGCGGCTCCAGCGGATCGACGGCGATCGTCAGCCGGGGCAGCGGCAGACGCACACGCAGGTGGTGCGCCTTGCGCAGGCTCGACGTCGCCGAGCAGATGGACCGCACCTGGTCCATGGCCGCGACCAGTTCGTCGTCGGCCGGGAGGTCGGCGGCGTCGGGCCAATCGGTCAGGTGGACCGAGCGTCCGCCGGTGAGCCCACGCCATACCTGCTCGGTGGTGAACGGCAGCAGCGGCGCCGCGACGCGGTTCAACACCTCGAGCACCGTGTAGAGCGTGTTGAAGGCCTGCCGGGAGGTCGCGGATACGCCTTCCTCCCGGGCAGATTCGGGTGAAGTCGCCCAGAATCGCTCGCGGGAGCGACGGATGTACCAGTTGGTGAGGACGTCGACGAACGCCTGCACGCTGTCGCACGCCCCGGCCACGTCATAGCCGTCCATCTGGTCCTGCACGCCGGCCACCAGGTCGTGCAGTTTCGCCAGGATGTAGCGGTCGAGCACGTCGCTCGACGAGGTGTCCCACTTCGCTTCGTATCCGGCCGCGTTCGCGTAGAGGCTGAAGAAGTACCAGCTGCTCCAGAGCGGCATCAGCACCTGCCGCACCCCGTCGCGGATGCCCTGCTCCGTGACGATCAGGTTGCCGCCGCGCAGGATCGGGCTGTGCATGAGGAACCAGCGCATCGCGTCGGCGCCGTCGCGGTCGAAGACCTCCGAGACGTCCGGGTAGTTGCGCAGGGACTTGCTCATCTTCTCGCCGTCCGAGCCCAGCACGATGCCGTGACACATGACGTTGGAGAAGGCCGGCCGGTCGAACAGCGCGGTGGCCAGGATGTGCAGCGTGTAGAACCAGCCGCGGGTCTGGCCGATGTATTCGACGATGAAGTCGCCCGGGAAGTGGTGCTCGAACCAGTCGGCGTTCTCGAACG
>CAYPQR010000241.1:0-5219 GCA_964412865.1 uncultured Intrasporangiaceae bacterium | reverse complement strand
GATCGGCTAACGGGACAGTCGCCGCGCGGGCTCAGCCCTCGGCGCGCTTCTTCAAACCCTTCAGGGCGGAGTCGATGATCATCTTCTCCGCCTTCCGCCGCAGCATCCCGATGACCGGGATCGTCACGTCGACGGTCAGTTCGTAGGTGACATGAGTGCCGCCCTCGGTCGCCTCGAGCACGTATGAGCCGTCGAGCGCCTTCAGCATCGTGGACTTCACCAGGTGCCACGTGACGGCGCCGGTGCCGTCCTCGTCGACCTGCCAGTCGTAACCCAGCGTGTAGGTGTCCTTGATGACGCCCGCGTCGAGCACGAACTCGACCTGTTGCGCCCATCCGTCCTCGTCCTCCGCGAGGACCGTCGCGCTGCGCACCTGGCCGGCCCACTGGGGATAGGCGGCGAAGTCGGCAATGACGTCGAGGACTTGCGCGGGTGGGGCCGCGATGTCGGTGCTGGATGCGGTGCTGTCAGCCATGGAGCGACATTATCGTCACTCGTCGAGCGGCGCTGCCCCTCCTCGCACAGGATCTGCACTCGCGCCCGTGGATCACATCCGGTCCTTCAGCCAGTGACGGTAGGCGGAGCGGAGGCCGGCAGGTGTGACGTGGAATGCGGCGCCGAACGCGGAGGCACCCTTGCGGCCGGCCCGCTCGACGAAGCCGGTGAACCTACGCAGACCGTATCGGTCGACCAGGAAGGCGCACCACGTGTGCGCCTCCTGATAGGCGCGCTGCAGGTGCGGCGAATCCGGTGCGAACCGGTGGTCGGCGGGCGGGCCCGCCGGGGGCCGCCCGGCGCGGACCAGGGCGGCGACCCGGGGTGCCGCCGCGGCGAGCGAGAGGGAGGTCTGCCGATATGCCGTGAACTCCGCCGATCCCTCGATCACCCAGCGGGGCGCCCGCGACCCGTCGTACTGCCGGAGCGCGACGTGCGTCAGTTCGTGGGCGAGCACGACCACGAGGCCCTCCTTGGTGACGTCGGAGCGGGTCTTCGGATTGATCACGACAACACCACGCGAGGTCGTGGTGGCCGCGACCTGCCGGCCCGCTCCGCCCAGCGCCTCGAAGCCTGCCTCGTCGCGCGGCACCCGGATGGTCACCCTCCCCCGGTGGGTCCAGCCATCGCCCCAGGTGCGGCTCACCCAGCGGGCGGCCGTGTCGGCATCGTCGGCGATGTCGCGCAGACGCCGGGACGAGACGTCGCCCCGGACGACGACATAGCGTCCCTGCTCCGTCGCGGTCGCCGTCGGCACGGTGGGGGGCGGTGTGGCGGTCGTCGCTCCGCGTTGCGCGGACGGCTGCGATGTGCATCCGGCGAGCACGACGGCGGCGCACGCGACCCACCACCACCGCACCCGAGACATGCGCTCAGCCTACGAAGCGCGCCCGCCCTCCCTCGCCCGGTTCGGTCACCGCCTCGCACCACGCGCGGGCGCGGACGGCCTCACGAGCCGCGATCAGGCCGATGCCGGCGAACAGATCGACGGCCCGTCGCTCCTCGTGGTCGAGGGGCTCGTCGTGACCGGTCGCCGGCCCCGACGGGTCCTCGACCGATCCGTCAGGCATCCGCAGCACGGCCGTGACGACGCAGTCGGCACAACGGTGCCGCGGCGCCCGGCAGGTGTCGCAATCGATGCGCATTTCGTCCTCCTCACGTCTGATCGCAGACATTAGGACAAGGGTCCGACAACGCCGGCGCATCCCTGTCGCGACGGCGACCGCGACCGGATGATCCCGGCCACCCGCGGCGTGGGGCGGCCGGGTTGTCACACCGTCGGTCTACTGTCCGTCACATGACATCTCGTCAAGCCGTCCAGGCCACCTTCGAGGACCTGGGCACTCCCCTGCTCGACACGACCTTCGTCGTCGTCGACCTGGAGACCACCGGCGGCAACCCCCGGGGCTGCGAGATCACCGAGATCGGGGCCGTCAAGGTGCGCGGAGGGCAGGTGCTGGGCGAGTTCCAGACTCTGGTGCGGCCCGCCGAGCCGATCCCGGCGTTCATCAGTGTGCTGACCGGCATCACCAACGACATGGTCGCGCAGGCTCCGGCCATCGAGGCGGTGTTGCCGCAGTTCCTCGAATTCTCCTGCGGCGCGGTGCTGGTCGCCCACAACGCGCCGTTCGACATCTCCTTCCTCAAGGCGGCATGCGCCGATCTCGACATCCCGTGGCCCCGTGCCAAGATCATCGACACCGTGCATCTGGCGCGGCAGCTCGTGCCGCGGGACGAGGTGCCCAACCACAAGCTGTCGACGCTGTCTGCGCTGTTCGGCACCGAGGTGACGCCCGACCACCGGGCCCTGCACGACGCACGCGCCACGGTCGACGTGCTGCATGCGTTGCTCGGCCGGGTGGGCAATCTCGGGGTGCAGACGCTCGAGGAGCTCTCGTCCTACACCAGCCGCGTGAGTCCGGCCCAGCGCCGCAAGCGTTTCCTCGCCGCCGGACTCCCGTCGGCGCCGGGGGTCTACGTGTTCAAGGACGAGCACGACCGGCCGCTCTACGTCGGGACCTCGGTCGACATCAAGAAGCGGGTGTCGAGCTACTTCACGGCCAGCGAACAACGCAGCCGGATGGCCGAGATGGTGCGACTCGCGACCTGCGTCACGCCCATCGTGTGTGCGACGGCACTGGAGGCCCAGGTGCGCGAGCTGCGGCTGATCGCCGAGCACAAGCCGCGTTACAACCGCCGGTCGCGCCATCCCGAACGCGCCCTCTGGTTGAAGCTGACCGTCGAGCCCTTCCCCCGCCTGTCGATCGTGCGTCGGGTCCGCGACGACGGCGCCCCGTATGCCGGCCCGTTCGGCTCACGGGCCCGCGCCGAACTGGCCATGGCGGCGCTGCACGAGGCGTTGCCACTGCGGCAGTGCACCAAACGACTGAGCCCCCATCGCCACTCCACCGACTGCGTGCTGGCGCAGCTGGGGCGCTGCGGTGCGCCGTGCACCGGCCGGCAGAGTCCGGCCGACTACGAGCAGGTGGCCCAGTCGGCGGCCCGAGCGCTCACCGGGGACACCCGCGAGGTCGTCGAGATCCTCGAACGCCGCATGCGTGAGCTGAGTGATGCGGAACGCTTCGAGGACGCCGCCAGGGTGCGCGACCGCATGCTCGAACTGCTGCGCGCGGCGGCCCGCGCGGGCCGGATGCGTCCCCTGGCCACCAGCGCGGAACTCGTCGCGGCCCGTCGCGGCGCGGCCGGCGGCTGGGAGATCATCTGCGTCCGCTACGGCCGGCTCGCGGGCACCGGCGTGTCTCCGCCCGGGGCCGACCCCATGCCGTTCATCGATGCACTGCGCGACACCGCGGAGGTCGTCGCGGCACCCACGGCACCCGCACCGGCCGCCCACCCGGAGGAGACCGAAAAAGTGCTGCGCTGGCTGGAGCGGCCCGGCACCCGTCTGGTGAGTCTCGACGGTCAGTGGACCTGCCCGGTCCATGGCGCCGCGTCGGCCATCGACCGCTTCGAACCGGCCGACTCCGGCCACACCGCGACGCTCGGTTTCGCGCACACTAGGCTGACAGCGTGATTTCCGCCATTGTCATGATCAAGGCCGACGTCGACCGCATTCCGGAGGTCGCGCAGGCCATCTGCGAGATCGAGGGCATTGCCGAGGTCTACTCCGTCACCGGCGACGTGGACCTGATCGCCGTGGCCAGGGTCACTCGGCACGAGGACTTGGCCGACGTCATCGCCGACCGGCTGAACAAGGTGGAGGGTGTGCGCGAGTCGCAGACCCACATCGCCTTCCGCACCTACTCCCGCAAGGACCTCGGCGCGGCCTTCGACATCGGGCTCGACACCGACTGACGGCACCCGCCACGGCGCGGTCCTTCCGGCCGGCGGAGGACGGCGTCCGTCAGTGCGCTCCGCTCCCCCGCCGGGTGGCGGCGATCCAGCGTTCGATGACGCCCGCGGCAGCACCGCTGTCGATCGACTCCTGGGCCCGTCGGATGCCGGCTCGCACCGCCTCCTCGAAATCGCCGGCCGCGCCGAATCTGCCGGTGCCCTCCTCCATACCGACGACGGCCAGGGCCATGCCCGCATTGAGCAACACGGCCTCCCGTGCGGCGCCGGGCCGGGCCGCCAGCACCTGACGCACCACATCGGCGTTGTATGCGGCGTCCCCACCGCGCAATGACTCCAGCGACGACTCCGCGATCCCGAAGCGTTTCGGGTCGAGTCGATGCCTGGTGACCTGCCCGTCACGGACCCACCAGACGGTCGATGTCGTCGAAACGGTCAATTCGTCCAGACCGTCATCACCGCGGAACACCGCGGCACTGCTGCCTCGGTCGGCGAAGACGCCCGCCATCAGCGGCGCGATGTCGGCACGGGCCGCACCGACCGCGGCATACCTCGGCCGGGCGGGGTTGGTGAGTGGGCCGAGGATGTTGAAGACGGTCGGCACGCCGAGCTCGGCGCGTGTGACGCCGGCGTGGCGCATCGACGGGTGGAAGGTCTGAGCGAAGCAGAACGTGATTCCGGCCTCGGTCGCCACCCTGGCCACGTCATCGGGCGCGAGGTCGAGGTTGATCCCCAGTGCTTCGACCACATCGGCGGCTCCGGACGAGGAGGAGGCCGCCCGATTGCCGTGCTTCACGATCCTCACACCGGCACCGGCCGCCACGATGGCCGACATCGACGAGATATTGACGGTGTGTGCTCCATCTCCACCGGTTCCGACGATGTCGAGCGTCACGCCGGGCACCTCGATGGGCACCGCATAACGCACCATCATGTCGGCCAGACCCCGCAACTCGGCGACGCTCTCCCCCTTCGCCCGCAGGGCGATCAGGAAGCCCGCCGTCTGCGCCGGACTGGCCTGACCGGACATCATCTGGTCCATCGCCCACGCCGTGTCGTCGGCGCTCAGGTCGGTGCCGTCCAGTAGCGCCGACAGCAGACGCGGCCAGGTGCGGCTGTCCTCCGCCACGTCCAGACCTTCCGGTTTTATGCGCTCGCCGCGCGGCGCGCGACGTCGGCGATGGTGTTGGTGAGCACCAGCGGATCGATGGGGTGCGGCACCGCGGCCTCGGCCTCGGACCACGATGCGAGCCATCCGTCGGCGGCCCGCCCGGTGAGCACGATGACCGGCGGGCAGCGATAGATCTCGTTCTTGAGCTGACGCGTCAGCCCGAGACCGCCGACCTTCGCGGCCTCGCCGTCGAGGATCAGCAGATCGAAGTGCTCCTTCTCCACGGCCTCGATGACCGCCG
>CAYPQR010000240.1:0-5229 GCA_964412865.1 uncultured Intrasporangiaceae bacterium | reverse complement strand
GGAGATGGTCTGGGATCTCCTCGAACTCGTAGCCGTAGGTGGGGAAGAACGTGCAGGTCAGCTCGGGGTGGCCCGCCTCGCAGTGATAGCACTCGCGGTTGTTCTCCATCACCAGCTTCCAGTTGCCGTCCTCGATCAGCTCCTCCTGAGCGGCGACCTTGGCGTGGCTCAGCTGGTGGGGCGCCACATAGGGCTCCAGCCGGCCGATCACGTCATCGATGTCAGAGGGCGGATCGTCTGCCAGACAGGCGAACACGAGCCCGCCGACCACGCGCACCGCCACCGGCTTCAGACCCAGGCAGGCCGCGTCGGCCCGCTCCCCCTGAGAGCCCGCGTTGAGCAGACTGCCGTCGGTCGCATACGTCCACTGGTGATATCCGCACACGATGTTGCCGACCGAGCCCTCCGGCCGGGTGAGCACGCGAGATCCCCTGTGGCGGCATACGTTGTGCAGCCCGCGCACCGCGCCGTCGTCGCCGCGCACCAGGATCACCGAATACGGCCCGATGTCCACGGTGATGTAGTCGCCCGGCCCGGGGATCTGCGCTTCTGCGGCGACATAGAGCCACGACCGCGCGAACACCGCCTCGATATCGAGATCGTGGAACGCTCGGCTCACATAGAACGGCGCTTCGAGCGGGCGACCTGGCTGCCTGCGCGCGACCAGGTCGCGCACGGTCGATGTGCTGAGGCCGGATTCCGCTGCGAGAGAGTGCGGCCCGGTGGGCGGCGGGGCGAATGTGGTCATGGGCAACCTTTCTCATGGGCCCGGTCAAACGGGGGTGCACAGCCGTAGTGCGTCATACACGGCGGCATGAATGTTGCGGCTGGCAACGGCGTCGCCGATGCGGAAGAGCTGGAAGCGTCCGTCCGGGGTGCTGCGGATCGTCTGGGGCCGCATTTCGAGGAGAGCGTGGTGGTCGACCTCTCCCCCGTTGACCGAGTGCGGGACCAGGCCGAAATAGAGCTCGTCGTTGGGCAGCGTCCCGTGCTCGACGACCACCTGGTCGGCGCGCACTTGCGTTGTGCTGCCGTCATATTCGGAGTACAGATCGGCGACCAGCCCACCTCCTGCCATGCGGCGGACGGCGAGAAGCCTTCTCGCGAGCGTGATCTCGACGCCGTGCTGCGCGAACGCCTTCAGGTAGGCCGGAGAATTCATGCTTCCCACGCCGATGCCCACCATGCGCTCCGGCGTCACGATCCGCACTCGCGCACCGCCGACGGCCAGCGTCTCGGCCGCGTCGAGCGCCGGCTCGGCACCGTTGTCGTCATAGACGAGCACGTCACCGGTGGGTCGTGCGGAGCCGTCCATGATGTCCCACGTGTCGATCACCAAATCCGCACCGATCGCGAGGAACTCGCGATTCGGCACGCCGCCCGTGGCGACGATCACGATGTCCGGCTCCTCGCGCAGCACGTCGTCGACCTCCGCGTATGCACCGCAGCGCAGGTCGACCCCGAAGTGCTTCGCCTCGGCGACGCGCCAGTCGATGATGCCCATCAGGTCACGCCGACGGGTCGGCGCCGCCGCCAGGCGCACCTGGCCGCCCGGGTGATCCGCCGCCTCCATCACGACCACGTCGTGGCCGTGCTCCCCCAGCACCCGCGCGGCCTCCAGCCCCGCAGGGCCGGCACCCACCACGACAACCCTGCACGGGTTCGAGCTCGGCGCGATCACCTGCGGCAACGACCCCTCGCGGCCGGTCGCGGCGTTGTGAATGCATTTCGCATCGCCCGAGTCATAGATCGCGTCGAGGCAGTAGTTGGCCCCGACGCACGGGCGGATCCGGTCCTCCTGCCCGGCCATGAGCTTCTCGACCAGGTGCGGATCGGCGATCTGCGGGCGGGTCATGCCCACGAGATCCAGCAGGCCTTCACGCACGGCATAGCGTGCCGTCGCCACGTCGGCGATGCGCGCGGCGTGCATCACCGGAAGGTCGATCGATCGGCGCACCTCACCGACGAAGTCGAGGAACGGCGCAGATGGCGTCCCCATCGAGGGAATGACCTTCGCGAGCGTCGCGTCCCGGTCGATCGTGCCCTTGATCACGCTGACGAAGTCGATGCCGTCCGCGGCGAACTGCCGCAGCGCCGCCGTGGCCTCCTCCCGGCCGAGACCGTCCTCGCGGTCCTCATCAAGTGACATCCGGATGCCCACGATGAATTCCTCGCCGACGGCGTCGCGCACCGCCGCGATCACCCTGCGCGGGAACGCCATCCGCTGCTCGAGCCCTCCACCGAACTCATCGGCCCTGTGGTTGGTGGCGGGCGACAGGAACCCGTCGAGCAGGTGACCGTAGGCCTCGAGCTCGATGCCGTCCAGGCCGGCGGCCTGACACCTGAGAGCGGCTGCCGCATAGTCACGGACGATCCGCTCGATGTCCCACGACTCGGCCGCCTTCGGGAAGGCGCGGTGCGCGGGCTCGCGCAGAGGCGAGGGATAGACCACCGGAAGCCAGTCGCCGGTGTAGTTGGAGGTCCGCCGTCCCAGGTGCGTGACCTGACACATGACCGCCGCGCCCGCCTCGTGCACGTCGTCGGTCAGCCGACGCATCCACGGCACGATCTCGTCGCGATACAGCTGCAGGTTGCCGAACGACGGCGGACTGTCGGGCGAGACCACGGCGGAGCCGCCGATCATTGTCAATCCGACTCCGCCCCGGGCCTTTTCGAGGTGATAGAGCCGGTATCGGTCCTTCGGCAGCCCGTCTTCGGCGTATGCCGGCTCGTGCGAGGTGCTCACGACCCGATTGCGCAGCGTCAGATTCCGGATCCGGAAGGGGTCCAGCAGCGGGTCGAACGATCGCATATCGCCAGTGTGAATCGCCGCACTCATGAGAACAAGCACACGATTCGGCACGATATCGTGCAAAATGATTGCATGATCGACCGCCGCCTCCACGTGCTGCGCATGGTCGCCGTGCACGGCACGGTCACGGCCGCCGCACAGGCCCTCGGCTACACGCCGTCCGCCGTCTCGCACCAGCTGGCGGCACTCTCTCACGAGCTCGGCGTGCACCTGCTCATCCATCAGGGCCGCGGGGTGCGGCTCTCGCCCGCCGCGCGCGTGCTGCTCTCGCACGCCGACGAGCTGTATGCGCAGTGGGAGCGGATCCGCGCCGAACTCGCCACCGCGAGCGGCGAGGGCGCCGGAACGCTGCGCCTGTGCGGATTCTCCACCGCCGCGGCGGCCCTGCTGCCCGGCGTCGCCGCGAGGGTGCACGCGGAGCATCCCGGCTGGCGGGTGCGGATCATCGAGGCCGACCCGGAGGAGTGCTTCGACCTGCTCCTCTCGGACGACGCCGACGTCGCGGTGGTCGTCGCCACCGCCAGCCTGCCGCCGGGCATCGATCCGAGATTCGAGCAGCGCTCACTGCTCGACGACCCGCTCGATCTGCTACTGCCGGCCGGCCATCCGCTCGCGGGCGAGACGTCGGTGCGACTCGACCAGACGGTGGCCGAACCGTGGATCGTCGACCGTCCCGGCCGGCCATACCATCAACTCGTCATGACGGCGTGCGCGGCGGCCGGTTTCACGCCCGCAGTGGCACACGAGGCCGCCGAGTGGGACACCGGCGCCGCTCTCGTCTCGGCGGGCCTCGGCGTCGCGCTCATCCCGCGCCTGGCCCGGCTTCCGGAGGGGTATGACGTCGTGCGCGTGCCGCTGCGTGGCGACCCCTCACCGTCCCGCCACCTGCTGACGAGCATCCGGCGTGGCAGTGCCGAGCAGCCCGCCATCGCGACCGCGCTCGCGTCGCTGGAGGACCTCGCCGGCTCCATGCGCACGCCGCGCTGACTCTCCGCCGAGTGGCCTACATCGCCGCCGAGTGGCCCACTTATTCGCGCGAATAAGTGGGCCGCTCGGCGGCGATGTAGGCCACTCGGCGGGGGGAGCCAGCGTCAGAAGCCCGAGGGCTCGCGCGGCGTGTAGGGCGCCTCCAGCCGCGCACACTCTTCGCCCGTCAGCTCGACATCCACCGAGGCCACCGCATCGGCCAGGTGTGCGGCCTTGGTGGCTCCGACGATCGGCGCCGTGACCGGAGACTGCTGCCGCACCCACGCGAGCGCCACCTGCGCCGGTGAGACGCCGCGCTCCGATGCGACCGACGAAACCGCCTCCACGATGGCGCGATTCGACTCGACCTCCTGATACAGCCGGTTACCGAACTCGTCGGTCTCGGCGCGCGACGTCGACGAACCCCAGGGGCGGGTGAGGCGACCACGCGCCAGCGGGCTCCACGGTATGACGCCCACGCCCTGGTCGGCGCAGTAAGGCAGCATCTCCCGCTCCTCCTCCCGCTGGAGCAGGTTGTACTGGTCCTGCATCGACACGAAACGCGTCCAGCCCCCGAGATCCGCGGCGTGCTGAGCCTCGGCGAACTGCCAGGCATACATCGACGACGCGCCGATGTATCGCGCCTTGCCCGCCTTCACGACATCGTGCAGAGCCTCCATCGTCTCCTCGATCGGCGTGTGCGGATCCCACCGGTGGATCTGATAGAGGTCGACGTAGTCGGTGCCGAGGCGTCTCAGGCTCGCATCGATCTGCGCCATGATCGCGCCGCGGGACAGACCGGATTGCTTGGCACCAGGACCCATTCGCATGAACACCTTGGTCGCCAGCACGATCTCGTCGCGGTCGGCGAGGTCGGCGAGCGCCCGCCCGACGATCTCCTCGCTGCTGCCGTCGGAATACGCGTTGGCCGTGTCGAAGGTCGTGATGCCGGCCTCGAGTGCCTGCTCGATGAACGGCCGCGACGCGTGCTCGTCGAGCGACCACGGATGGTTGCCGCGAGCCGGATCACCATAGCTCATGCATCCGAGAATGATCTGCGAAACGCGCAGACCGCTGTCGCCCAGTCTTATCTGCTCCATGCTCCTTGCCTACCGGTCTGCCGGGCGGCATTCAAGTGGAGGGTCGTAACGTCACGAGACGACACACCGCCTAAGGAGGCCCTCATGACCCACGAGAACATCAGCATCACCACGCGCGACGGCGAGGCGGACGCATACTTCACCCGCCCGCAGGCGGGTGAGCACCCGGGCGTGCTGCTCTTCATGGACGCGATCGGGTTGCGGCCGCAGATCGAGCGGATGGCGGATCGGATCGCCGGTTGGGGGTATGCGGTGCTCGCGCCGAACCTCTTCTACCGCTCCGGCACGGCCACGCAGCTCGCGCCCGCGGACGGCCTGCGCACCCAGGAGGAGCGCGACGCCTTCTTCAAG
>CAYPQR010000239.1:0-5234 GCA_964412865.1 uncultured Intrasporangiaceae bacterium | reverse complement strand
CGTAAGGTGCGCTGCCAACCGGCCTGGCAACGCCCGCTCAGAGGTCTCGATACGCGCTTGCTCGTTCCTCGCATCGCGCTACTCGACCAGCCCGCTTGCTCAATCGGGCTGCGATCTGGCTGCATTGGCCGCACGCCAGAGGTGCATGGCGGCATAGGACCGCCACGGCGACCAGCGCGCGGCGCGGGTGGCCAGCGCACGGTGGGCGGCAGACGTGGGCAGCCCGGCATCGAGCAGGCCGAGGTGCCGGGCTCCCGCGACGAGGGCGACATCGCCGATCAGCCACGCGTCGGGGTCGCGCGCGACGCGCATGGCGATGTATGCGGCGGTCCACGGGCCGATCCCGGACCGTGCGACCAGGCTTTCACGCAGCAGCTCGGGGTCGGTGGAGCGATTGACCGTGAGGTCACCCACCGACAGGGCCCTCGCAACGTCGACGAGGCTGCGGATCGATCGGCGCGGCAGGCGAAGTGGCCGATCTGGGTCGAGGGCTTCGTCCATCGGGGGCGACGGCAGGCGCTCGGCGATCTCCGACGCGGTCGGGAAGAGCCGGTCGAGGCCGGTCCATGGGGTCTCACATGGCGAACCCACGTGTGCCGCAAGGCGACCCAGGTGGGTTCGTGCCGCGGCCACCGAAATCTGCTGGCCGGCCAGGGCTCGTACGACGATCTCGTGTGGGTCGGTGCAGCCGGGCACGCGGATGCCGGGCGTGCGCTCGACCAGCGGAGCAAGCACTGTGTCGCCGCGCAGCGCAGAGTCGACCTCCGCGGGGTCGGTCGCGGCGTCGAGCAGGTGTCGCATCAGCGTGACCGCGGTCTCCTCATCGGACGTGTCGGGCAGGGCGAGATCAGCTCTGACCCACCACCGCCCCGAAACGCGGCCACCACGCTGTGCGGACGTGCTCGGGGTCGCGATGAGCCGGACGGCAGCCGGGCCGGAGGGAAGCCGGATCGTGCGGGCATACGACAGGCGATGCGGATCCGTGAGGTCGACGACCTCCACGCCAGGAACCGCACGAGCCGCGAGAAACCCGAAAATACCTGGAGCATCGAAGGGTTCGCGGACCGATAGGTCGATCTCGCGCATCACCGCCGTCACGCGTCGGGGTATCCGTGCGGGTTCTGTGACTGCCAGCGCCAGGTGTCGGCGCACATGTCGTCGATCGTGCGGGTCGCCTGCCAGCCCAGCTCCTCGTGGGCCCGCGTCGGATCGGCCCAGTACGCGGGCAGGTCACCCGCACGACGCCCGACCACCTCATACGGCAATTCGTGGCCGACGGCCCGCTCGAATGCGTGGAAGAGCTCCAGCACCGAGGTGCCTGTGCCGGTGCCGAGGTTGAACGCGCGCACGGGTTCGACCATGTCGTCGAGATGCTCGAGAGCGGCAACATGGCCCGCGGCGAGGTCCTGGACGTGGATGTAGTCGCGCTCGCAGGTGCCGTCCTGCGTGGGGTAGTCGTCGCCGAACACCTGCAGCTTGTCGCGGCGTCCCACGGCGACCTGCGCGATGAACGGCATGAGGTTGTTGGGTATCCCCTGAGGGTCCTCACCCATCCGGCCCGACGGGTGGGCGCCGACCGGGTTGAAGTAGCGCAGCATGGCGATGCGCAGCCCGTCGCTCGCCGCGGCGACGTCGGTGAGCACCTGCTCGTTCATGACCTTGGTGCGGCCATAGGGGCTCGCGGCTGAGAGCGGCTGGTATTCCTCGTGATAGGGGACCGGTGCGTGATCGCCGTAGACCGTCGCGGATGATGAGAAGACGAGGCGGCGCACCCCGGTGCGCCGCATGGCATGCAGCAGGGAGAACGTCGTGTCCAGGTTGTTCTGGTAGTAGGCGAGCGGCCTGTCGACGCTCTCGCCGACGGCCTTGAGGCCGGCGAAGTGGATCACCGCGTCGATCTGCTCGTGGGCGAACAGGTGGGAGGTCTTGTCGGAGTCGGTGAGGTCGAAGGAGTGGAGTGGCACGTGTTTGCCCGACAACGCCTCGAGCCGGCTGAGCACGGTCGGCTTGCTGTTGCTGAAGTCGTCGACGACGAGCACGTCGTGACCGTGCTCCAGCAGGGCCAGTGCGGTGTGGGACCCGATGTATCCAGTGCCCCCGGAGACCAGTACGCGCATGGCCCAAGCCTACGGTGCGTGACAATGGCGACATGACGCAGACGCCGTGGACCCACCAGCATGTGGAATATGTCGAGAAGGCCCGCTTGCCGAGACGGCGAGGGGGGTTCATGATCGCCGATGTCGACCGGCAACTGCAGCGTGTGATCGCGCTGATGCGCGCGGGGCAGCCCGTGCCTCCGGTGGCGCCGACGGCGTTGCGGCGCACGCGTGTGCGCGAGGGCTACGCGCCCGAACAGGTGGAGGAACTGCTCGACCGCGTTGCGTCCTGGCAGCGTGAGCTCGACCGGGAGACGCGGCCGGCCGAGCCTGCGCGGGAGCCACAGCGCGCCGGAGCGGCCCCGCAGAGGCTGCTCTGGACCAGGCAGCAGCAGGACTGGGTGCGCGAGACGCTGTTCGCCGGGCGCACCGGTTCACGGTCATACGCCGTGGACGACGTCGACGACTTCCTCGACCAGGTGCTGGTGGCGATGGCCAAGGGCGAGCCGCTGCCCGACATCGTGTCGGTGAAGTTCTATCCGCCACGCTTCGGCAAGAGTGGCTACGACGCGCTCCAGGTCGACGAGTTCCTCGATCAGCTGGGGACCCTGCGGCCCGCTCTACCCGACTCGTAGACCCCCGCCCATGCAGGCACTTTCGCCCGAGACAGGCATACACGCCTGCCTGCCTCGCCCGAAAGTGCCTGTATGGGTGAGGCTCAGGAGCGGTTGTCGACGATGCGACGCGCCTTGCCCATCGACCGCTCGATGGTGTCCGGGCCGACGACGTTGACCTTCGCGCTGGTGCCGATGCGGCTCTTGATCAGGTGGGCGAGTTCGGCGGCGAGCGCCGTGCGCCGCTCGTCGTCGAGCGTGGCCACGCCCTCGACGTTGATCGTGAGCTCGTCCATCCGGTGCGGCCGCGTCAGCACGCACTGGAAATACGGTGTGAGCCCGTCGAGCCCGAGCACCAGCTCCTCGATCTGGGTCGGGAAGACGTTGACGCCGCGCACGATCATCAGGTCGTCGGAGCGGCCGGTGACCTTCTCCATACGGCGCATTCCCGGCCGGGCCGTGCCCGGGAGCAGGCGCGTCAGGTCACGGGTGCGATAGCGCAGGACCGGCATGGCCTCCTTGGTCAGCGACGTGAAGACGAGCTCCCCGACCTCGCCGTCCTCGACCGGGTCGCCGGTCAGCGGGTCGACGATCTCGGGATAGAAGTGGTCCTCCCAGATGTGCAGGCCGTCCTTGGTCTCGACGCATTCCTGCGCGACACCCGGACCCATGACCTCCGACAAGCCGTAGATGTCGGTGCCGTGCATGCCGGCGCGCTCCTCGATCTCGCGGCGCATCAGATCAGTCCACGGCTCGGCGCCGAAAACACCGATGGACAGCGGAAGGTCGCGTGCATCGACGCCCTGCGCCTCGAGTTCGTCGAGGATCGACAGGAAGTATGACGGGGTCACCATGATCACCCTGGCGCCGAAGTCCTGCAGCAGTTGCACCTGTTTGGCGGTCTGCCCGCCCGACATCGGCACGACGGTGCAGCCGAGCTTCTCGGCGCCGTAGTGGGCGCCGAGTCCGCCGGTGAACAAGCCGTATCCGTAGGCGACGTGCACGATGTCGCCCGGGCGCGCGCCGGCGGCGCGCAGCGAGCGTGCGACCAGGGTTGCCCACGTGTCGATGTCCTTCCTGGTGTAGCCGACCACGGTGGGCTGGCCCGTCGTGCCGCTGGAGGCGTGCACTCGTGACACCTGTTCGCGCGGCACGGCGAACATCCCGAAGGGATAGTTGTCGCGCAGCTCGGCCTTGCTGGTGAAGGGCAGATGCCGGGTGTCCTCGAGGCTCTTGATGTCGCCTGGGTGCACGCCGAGGTTGTCGAGCGCCGAGCGGTAGTGCGGCACGTGCTCGTAGGCGTGCGCGACGGTAGCCTGCAGCTTCTGCAGCTGGTGCTCGCGCATGTGGTCGACGCTCCAGCGCTCGGCGTCGTCGAGCAGGTCGCTTCCGTCGGGGATCGGGGGCAGGGTGGTCATGGTTCTCTTCTCGGTGTGAGTGGTGTGGTTCGGGCAGACGTCAGCCGGTGCGCAGGGTGCGGGATCGGCCGCGGAACTCCGCGACCAGCGCGCCGTCACCTTCCCGGGTCACGGTGACGTCGGTGATGCCGCTGCGGCCGTATCGCGCCCGTTCCTGGGCGGTGGCCATGAGCACGTCGCCGAGGTGGCCGGAGTTGACGAAGGTGATGTCTCCTCCGGACGCGACGGTGGTCTGACCGGTCGCGTTGCACGCCAGCGCGAAGGTGGAGTCTGCGAGCGTGAAGATGTAGCCGCCGTGCTGGATGGCGTGGCCGTTGACCTGGGAGTCGGTGACCCGCATACGCGTGGTGGCGTAGCCCAGGCCGTCCTTGATCCCGACGTCGAGCAGTTCGATGCCGAGCGCCCGGGAAGCGTCATCGGCCTCCCACATGCGTTTGACGTGGGCCAGCATGTCATCGTTCATGTGACACATGTTTGCAGATCGGAAGCCCGCGTGTAACAAGGATGACTACGATGGACGACGTGACCACCAGGAACGCCCCCACCCGTGATGCAGCGCAGGCCCTCGTCGACAAGCACGACGGGGCCCTGCACGACGCTCGGCAGGCGCTCGCCACGCGCAGCTACTTCTCGCGCTACCCGGAGTCCCCGTCGCCGCGCGTCTACGGCGAGCAGGCGGCCGCCGAGGGCAAGGCGGCCTATGAGGCGCGCCTCGGGCATGCCTTCGAGAGCCTGGCCGACCAACCGACCGACGGCACGTCCGTGGGCGCGGAGGTCTCGCCATACGGACCGTCTTTGGACATCTCCTATCCCCACCTCGACGTCGACGCGGCGATGGATGCCGCGCGGGCCGCGATGCCCGCCTGGCGGGACGCCGGCGCCGTCACGCGGGCGTCGGTGCTCGTGGAGGGGCTCGACCGGCTCAATGCCCACGCGTTCGAACTCGGCAACGCGGTGCAGCACACGTCCGGCCAGCCGTTCGTCATGGCCTTCCAGGCCGGCGGACCACAGGCTCAGGATCGCGGGCTGGAGGCCGTGGTCACCGCCCTGGTCGAGCAGGAGCGGGTGCCGGCGTCGGTGCTGTGGGAGAAGCCGGGCAAGAAGGC
>CAYPQR010000238.1:0-5247 GCA_964412865.1 uncultured Intrasporangiaceae bacterium | reverse complement strand
GCCGAGACTGACGTCGAAATTCATCGACGCGTGACGCTGGGATTCACCGACGTGGCCAGGTACCATCCGCGACGTGCGCAAACCGGGGATCCGAACGTCCATTTCGGCCCTGGCAGCCACCCTTGTCGGAGCCTGCGCGCTCGGCAGTTGCTCATCCCAACCGGACGCCGCACCATCTTCCCCACCCCGGCCGAAGCCGGTCGCGATCCCGCATCTCGGACTGACCGAGGCCACTGTGGCGAAGATCGTGCACCACACCGAGAAGGACCCGCGGCTCGGAGTCGAAGTCGCCATCTCCTACCACGGCAAGATCGTCTTCCAGCACGGCTACGGCAAGGCCGACATCGCAGCCGATCGACCGATGACACCTCGGACCCCGTCGGGCATCGGCTCGATCACCAAGCAATTCACCGCTGCCGAGACGATGCACCTGGTCGCCCAACACAAGCTGCACCTGACGGACACCCTCAACACCCTGCTGCCTCGCGAGCACTGGCCGGCCGGGGTGACCGTGCGCGACCTCCTCCACCACACCTCGGGCCTGTCCAGCAGATGGGACCGCATCAGATTCACGTCCGACAAGCAGACCGAAAACGCGATCGAAGACCGCATCGCCGAAGCTCACGCTCCGGACAAGCCCGGCACGACCTACACCTACAACAACAACGGCTACTACCTGCTCGGCCTCATCATCCAGCGGATCACCCATCACCCGTGGCCGTCGGACATCGCCTCCCTGGTGCACCCGGCGTGGCCCGAGGCCACCGCCGAATCAGTGATCTGCCATGGCGCCACCGGCGCTTCCGAGGCCAAGGCGTATGGCGCCGACCTGTCGGTCGGCGCCCAGGAGGTCGTTCCCTACCCCAAGGTGATGGCGGACGGCTCGCTGTGCGCGACAGCCGGCCAGTTGTTGCGGTGGCAACGCGCCCTGCGCAACGGGAGGATCGTGCCCACGTCGGCCTATACGACCATGACCACCGCAAGCAAGCCGTCGATCCGGGCGGGCACGCCATACGGCATGGGACTGGTCGTCCCCATCACCGGACTGTCCGTCTGGCACAACGGACTGATGCCCCTCAACTCAGGGACGGGCTTCGGTTATGGCGCCGTACTCTCGTTCTATACCGCACCCAAGATCGGCATCGCCGTCCTGGCAACCCACGGGGACGACGTCCCCATGAAGGTCGCCCGGCAGATCTGGCGACACATCGGATCGGGCTGACCGCGCCCCTGCGACCCCTCGACGACTCAGGAGACCGCCATCTCGCCGAGCTCGTCCCAGCCGTCGCCCTCCAGCTGCGTGTTGCGGATGCGCGGCGTCTCCTGCAGGTAGGCCGGGAAGGTCTCCGTCGCCTTCTTGAAGTGGTCACTGCCCACGTGGGCACCGCCGCCGTCGTCGGTGAAGGCCTCGAGCAGCACGTATTCGTTGGGGTCGTCCAGACTGCGCGACCAGTCGAACCACAGGTTGCCCGGCTCGGCCCGCGTCGCCTCGGTGAATTCCCTGGTCAGCTGCGGCCATTCGTCGGCGTGCTCCGGCTTCACCAAAAAACGTGCGGCGATGAAGATCATGGGTCGCTCCTTCGTCGATGGGTCCCTATGCCCAGCCTGGCACGACGGCGCGCACGCGTGCACGATCGCCTCTCACGACATGAGAATCGGTCGTAGGCTGAGAGGCCCGTGAGAGGAGACCCATGAGCACTTCCGTCGGCACGCCGACCGGCGTCGTGCAGCGGGCCCTCACGATCCTCGAGGTCGTGGCGCGTATGGGCGGCGCGACGGCGCGGGAGATCGAGGACGCCTCCGGGCTCCCCCTCCCGACGGTCTATCGCCTCGCCGGCGAACTCGTCGACAACGACTACCTGGTCCACATCCGCGACGAGAAGCGATTCGAACTGGGCTACAAGCTCCACCAACTCGGCGTCTCCTTGCACCAGCAGATCGGGGTGCCCCGGCAGGTGCGGCACGAGATCACCGGCCTGCACAAGTCCGCCCGCGTGGCGGCATACCTCGCGATCCATCGCAGCGCCCAGATCGTGGTCGTGTTCGTGGCCGACTCGCCCGACTGCCCTCGACTGCGCCCCATGGAGTTCGGCTTCCACGAGGCCCCGCACGCGACGGCGTTCGGCAAGATCCTGCTGTCCAACATGACGCCGGACCAGCGGGAGCTTCATCTGGGCCCGGGTCGCCTGCGCGCCCTGACACCGGCCACCATCACCGACCGCGATCAGCTGAACGAGCAGCTGGCGGAGGTGGCCGAGAGCGGAGTCGCCTGGGAGCGCGGAGAGTTCCTGGAAGGAGCGAGCTGCGCGGCGACCGTCGTACGCGCGGAGAGCGGCGCCCTCATCGGCTCCGTCGCCATCTCCGCCCCGCCCTCGCGCATCGAGCGGGACGGCCGCCGGCTCGAGCAGCAACTGCGCGCCACCGCCTCTCGCGTGAGCCGGTTCTATCGCTCCGGCGTCACCCGCTGACGCGAGACCACCCATTCTCATTGGCTGAGAAGACCTCTAGGGCGGCGGCATGCCTCCTCCCTAACGTGATGTGCATCACAGTCTCCCCGACGGCCTCTGGAGGCGCCCATGAGCACAGCCGACCCGCAGCCCGACCACTCCGCACTCGAACTCACCGACGCCTCACGGCGATCCCTGATTCATGTCCTGCGGGTCATGTTCCCGCACGACAGCTTCCCCGACGGCCCCTATGAGCGCACCACCGAGGCCGTGCTGGAGGCCGCGGCCGACTCCACCTGGTCGTTCATGTCGCTGGTGCACGGCCTGGGCAGCCTCGACGCGCTTTGCGACGGAGCGTTCGCCGACCTCGACGAGCCGGACGCGCTGCGCATCCTGCTGCGGGTCGAGCACATGGAGTTCTTCGACCTGATCCGCCGCACCGCCGTCGTCGCCCTCTATGACGACCACGAGGTGTGGGAACTGCTGGGGTACGAGGGCCCCTCGTTCGACAAGGGCGGCTACCTGCACCGCGGGTTCGACGACCTCGACTGGCTGCCCGACCCGCGGATCGAGGAGTATGACGGGCCGGAGCCGTTCGTGGAGGTCGCGACACCTCCGTCCGCACCGGCGGAAGGAGGCGCCCGATGAGCGCCGTCGCCCACGACGATCCGGCCGTCGTCGTCATCGGATCCGGTGCCGGCGGAGGGACCCTCGCCCACCAGCTCACCACCAACGGCGTGGACGTCGTCCTGCTCGAGGCGGGGCCCTATCTGAAGCCCGAGGACTACGAGAACGACGAGTGGAAGGCCTTCAACCAGATGGCCTGGCTCGACCCGCGCAGCACGTCGGGGTCGTGGCGCATCACGCGCGACTTCCCGGCGCTTCCGGCGTGGATCGTGAAGGCGGTCGGCGGGTCGACGACGCACTGGTCGGGCGCGACACCGCGATTCCACGCGCACGAGTTCCGCACCCGGTCGACCTACGGGCGCATCGAGGGCGCCAACCTGCTCGACTGGCCACTCGATCTGCAGACCCTGGAGCCCTACTACGACCGCGCCGAGAAGGCACTCGGATCGACCCACCGCCACGGTCGGCCACCGCTGCCGGCCAACAACAACTACAAGGTCTTCGCGGCCGGCGCCGAGCGCATCGGATACAAGTTCTACGCCACCGGCCCCTACGCCACGAACGCCGAGCCGTATGACGGGCGCCCCGCCTCGATCCAGGACGGGTTCAACTTCCAGGGAGACAAGAATTCCTCGAAGTGGAGCACCGCGGTGCGCGAGATACCCCGGGCCCTGGAGACCGGGCACCTCGACCTGCGCACGGAGTGCCAGGCCGTGCAGATCAGCCACGACGCCCGCGGACGGGTCAACGCCGTGATCTATGCCGACAGCGAGGGCAACCTGCACCGTCAGGCGGCCCGGATCGCCTGTGTGGCAGGCAATTCGATCGAGTCACCACGGCTGCTGCTGATGAGCGCCAGCTCGCTGTTCCCGGACGGGCTGGCCAACAGCTCCGGCCAGGTCGGACGCAACTATCTGCGGCACCTGACCGGGTCGGTGTATGCACGCTTCGACAAGCCGGTGCACATGTATCGCGGCGAAACCATGGCCGGGATCATCGCGGACGAGGCGCGACACGACACCGGACGCGGGTTCGCGGGCGGCTACTATCTCGAGACCCTCGCGCTCGGACCGGCCTTCCTCGCCAGCTTCGTCGAACCCGGCTCCTGGGGCCGCGAATTCACGCAGATCCTCGATGCCTACGACAACACGGCGGGGCTGTGGATCGTCGGGGAGGACCTGCCGCAGGAGACCAACGCGATCACGCTCAACACCGCAGTCACCGACCACCTCGGGCTGCCGGTGCCGGATGTGCACTTCGACGATCACGCCAACGACGTCGCCATGCGCGAGCACGCCTACCGGCAATCGACCGCGCTGTATGAGGCCGTGGGCGCCACCGGTTGTCACCGCACGCCGCCCTATCCGTCGACGCACAACCTCGGCACGTGCCGAATGAGCGCGGATCCCACTCTCGGAGTGGTGGATTCCTATGGTCGGGCACACGACGTGCCCAACCTGTTCGTCAGCGACGGCTCGGTCTTCACCTCGGGTGCGGCCGCCAACCCCACGCTCACGATCGTGGCGCTCGCGATGCGGCAGGCGGAACACATTCTGGGTCTGATGTCGCGGCAGGAGATCTGACCGGCTCCTCACTGCGCCGCGGCATCCCACCACCTGAGCACCCTCAGCGCGCGCAGCGTGTTCCAGCGGCTCGGTTTCCCGTCGCCGCCCTCGAGCGGGAAATGCATGAGTCCCTGGTGGGTGTTCTCCAGGAGCCAGGTGCCGTCGGCCTGCCGCTTGTCGCGCACCAGCTCGATCGCCTCCCGCATCCGCGGGTCGGGAGCGCGCCCGGCCGCTCGGAAGTAGTCCAGGCCGCGCAGCACGTCATAGTGCCACTGCGTGGGGAAGGAGAACGACAGCCAGTCCGCGTCGATCACCTCTCCGGTGCTCGCCCGACGGAACAGTTCGCGATCGAGCAGATACTCCTCTCCCCCGGCCCGCGCGTCCGCCACAGGGGCCGAGCCGCCGGCCCGCTCATACTCCAGCAGACCCTCCAAGACACAGATCGTCGAATGGAACGACGAACGGGTCGAACCGTTCTCGGCCTCGCAGTTCCATCCGCCGTCGCCCAGTGATTCGTCGACGAGCCGCCGCACGATGCCGTCGACGTCCTGGCCGAAATATGCGCCGACCACGAGCGCGCCGCCGTTGATGCACGGCTCGACCTCGCC
>CAYPQR010000237.1:0-5253 GCA_964412865.1 uncultured Intrasporangiaceae bacterium | reverse complement strand
GGTAGTAGCCCCGCCTGACGTGGATCTGTTCGAAACCGGCCTGCTCATAGAGCTTCCGGGCGGGTGCGTTGTCCTCGCGCACCTCCAGCATCACGGCCTCGGCGCCGCTGTCGCGCGCCTGCGACAACAACCAGTCGAGCAGCCGGCGGCCGAGGCCCCTGCCCTGCCGCCCCGGCGCCACGGCGATCGTCATCACGTCGGCGACGTCGCCGGCGCAGTCGAGCCCGGCATAACCCGCGATGTCGTGTTCGCTCTCGAGCACGACATAGCGCCTGCGGGGCCGCTGCGCGAGCTCACCCCACCACGACTCCCGCGTCCACGCGTCGTCGGGAAACAGGCTTCGCTCCAATACGGACAATTCGTCGATGTCGCTCCAGTGCATCGCCCGCATCGTCTCCGCGACGGTCACGGCAGCACCGGCTTGCGGGCGGTCGCGGGCGTCGCATCGGGCTGGCGCAGATACAGCGGCCGCACCGGCAGCAGCGCACGCCCGGCTCGCCGCTCACCGACCGCGTACGACGCGAGGGCTCCCGCACTCACGTCGAGCACGCCGATCGGGGCGCCGAACCAGTCGGGATACAAGGCGGGCCCGCGCCCCGCGGCGGGGAGATCGCGCACCGCTCGCGGCAGATCCCCCGGCTTCGCGACCGCCGGGTCTCCGTCGCGGACCACGGTGCCGTTCTCGATCGCATAGCGGGCCCAATAGACCTCCTTGCGCCGGGCGTCCGTGGCCACCACGAAATGATCGGCCACCGGATCCGACTGCCGGACCTCGTAGGCGATGACGTCGAGGCTGCACACGCCGTGCACGGGTATGCCGAGCGTGTGACCCAGGGTGAGTGCGGTCACCACGCCGACACGCAGGCCGGTGAACGGCCCGGGGCCGACCCCGACGGCGACCTCGTCCAGCCCGCCCGGCGTGACCCCGGCCTCCCGGCAGGCCCGCCGGATGGACGGCGCGAGGATCTCGGTGTGCCGCCGCGTGGAGGTCGTCGTCACCTCCGCGACCACCCGTTGTCCGTCGTGCACGGCGACCGAGACGGCACCGGTCGCGGTGTCCAGAGCAAGAAGCACCGGTCCAGGCTATCGAGTGAGCCTGGTCACAAGGGACTCGAACCGTTCTCCGACCGGGCGCAGCCGCACGGTCCGCTCCTCGGTGCCGGCCAGTTCGATCTCGAGGCGATCCTCGGAGAGTGCCTCCGCGAGGCCTGCACCCCATTCGATCACGGTCACGACCTCGGGGAGCGCCTCGTCGAGGTCGAGGTCGTCGAGTTCGGCCGTTCCACCGAGCCGGTATGCGTCGACGTGCACCAGGGCAGGGCCGTCGTCCAGCGAGGGATGCACGCGGGCGATGACGAAGGTCGGCGAGGTGATCCGGCCGCGCACATTCATCCCGCGCGCGATGCCCTGGGTCAAGGTGGTCTTGCCCGCCCCCAGACCCCCGGTCAGCACGATCAGGTCGCCGGCGCGCAACAGCCTGCCCAGCCGTTCTCCCCACGCCTGGGTGTCGTCGGCGGATGTCAGGGTCAGGTCGTTCATCGGCCCTCCTTCGCCTCGTTCCCGGCGCCCATGGCCCTGCGGGCACGTCCGACCAGCGCCAGCAGCTCCTCGTTGAGCAGGTCGGGGTGCTCCATCGGCAGCACGTGGCCGGCCGGTGACACCTCGACGTATTCGCAGCCCGGGATCGCGTCGACGATCTGCTTGGCGTGCTTCACCGGTATGACACGGTCCTGGGCGCCGTGCACGACGAGCGTCTCGATGCCGATGAACGCCGCGAGCGCGGCGTGCTCGTCATGCTCGGACAGATGGCGGAAGAACGCCCCGATGACGTCGAGCTTGGTGCGGAAGATCATGTCGGCGGTCCACCGCACGACCGCCAGTGGCACCTGCGTCGCGAACGAGTAGCGGTGGACCAGGTATTCCTCGACCTCCTTACCGGCAGAGCGTGCCGTGTGCACCACTCCCGGACGGGCGGACAGTCTGGTGACGGCTGCCGGGCCGAGGCGGTGGACGACCGTGCCGAGACGCCGGCCGAGGCCGAAGTCGATCGAATCGAGGTCTCCCGCGCTGCTGGAGATGAAGGCCGCACCGATCACCTTGTCCTCGAACAGGTCCGGTCGCCGGCCCGCGAGGCTCATGACGCTCATCGCGCCCATCGAGTGTCCGATCAGGACGACGGGCCCCTCGGGCACGACCTCGTCGATGACGGTGCCGAGATCCTCACCCGTCCGGGCGATCGTGTAGGCGTCCTCACCGCCCTCGCCGGACCGTCCGTGCCCGCGCAGATCCCACAGCACGACACGGCACCCGGCGTCGCGCAGGGCCCGGCGCTGGTATACCCAGACCCCGAGGTCGTGGGTGTAGCCGTGGCTGAACACCACGGTCGGTGTCTCTCCGGGCGACTCGCCTCGCGGGTCGTCGATCTCGACGTGCAGCGCCACGCCGTCATCGGTGATCACGACGCGCTCGTGGTCGGGATGCTCCTCGAACTGTGTGGCGTCGGTGCCGAGCCGCTCCGCCGCACGGCGGCCGCGCAGCATACGGTCGATCACCACGCCGGCGGTCGTGGCGGCTCCCGCGGCCGCGCCGATCCCGGTGCCGATGAGCGACCAGCGCACCTTACTCATCGGCGGCCCCCGGGCCGTCGGCGGCGCCGTGCGTTCGAGGAAGGTGTGCGAGGGAAAGGCCGACGAACCCGGTGAGGTCAGGGCCCATGCATGCTCCCGGAGAAGGTCGTGTCGTCAGGCGCCCTCTCCGACATACAGCCGGGGCAGGCGAGTGCTCATCCGAGCCACGATCTCATAGGAGATGGTGCCGACCGCATCCGCCCAGTCCTGAGCGGTCGGTTCACCCTTCGTGCCGGGGCCGAAGAGCACCACCGGCTCGCCGTCCGACACCGGCAGGTCGCCGACATCCACGACGAACTGGTCCATGCACACCCGGCCCGACACCGTGAACCGTCGCCCGCCGACCTGCACGGGGGCGACCGACGAGCCGTGGCGGGGCACGCCGTCGGCATACCCGCACGGCACGTCGAGCAGCGTCGTCTCGCGCGGTGCCGTGTAGGTGAGGCCGTAGCTCACGCCCTGTCCCTTCGGCACCCGCTTGGTGACCGTGGCGTTGGCGGTCACCGTCATGGCCGGCGTCAGCCCGAATGACGCGGGGTCGCCGAGCTGTGGCACCGGGCTGAGGCCGTAGATCGCCAGGCCCGGCCGCACCATGTCCCATCGGGCGCCGGGGTTGGTGAGTGTCGCCGCCGAGTTCGACATGTGGCGCACCTCGAGGGCGAACCCTGCGCGCTCGCAATCGTCCACGGCGTCGGCGAAGCACGCCTGCTGGGCCGCGATCGACGGATGCCCCGGCTCGTCCGCGCAGGCGAAGTGGGTGAAGACGCCGGTGACGGTGAGGACCCCCTCGGCCTGTAGCTTCGCGGCGACCTCGACCAGCGCGGCCCAGTCCGGGCCGAAGGCACCGTTGCGGGCGAGCCCGGTGTCGACCTTCAGCTGCACCCGCGCGGTCGTGCCGGCCTGCCGCGCGGCGGCCGCGACGGCCTCCGCCTCCCAGACCCCGGGCAGCCCGATGTCGATCCCGTGCTCGATGGCCGGCGCGAAATCCATTCCCGGCGCGTGCAGCCAGGTCAGCACCGGGGCCGTGACGCCCGCCGTGCGCAGTTTCAGCGCCTCGGCCATCTGGGCGACGCCGAGCCAGTCGGCGCCACCTCGCAGGGCCGCACGTGCGGCCGGCACCAGGCCGTGGCCGTAGGCGTCGCCCTTGACGACCGCCATGACCTGGGCACGACCGGCATGATCGCGCAGCACGCCGACGTTGGCGGCGATCGCGTCGAGGTCGACGGTGATCCGTGCCGGTGCGCCTCCGGCAAGTGGTGACACGCTCATGCCCGTAGTGTGGCACCACGTGTGAGGTGCCTCACTGGCACTTCGGTTCGCGAGTGATCTGGCACCCTGGCCGACACCCGGGCACGCAAGCCTCGTGACCGCTCCGCTCTCTCGCGGCTCCCGCATCCGGACCCGACTCGTTGCCGTATGATTTCACGACACGTTCGTAAATTCTGTGTGAATGGATCATGAGACATACGAGACGAATCGCGGCGACCCGTCCGTCCCGCGACAGGCACATGACCGGGCTGCGCGAGGCCATACGGGGGTCGACGCCGGGGTCACAGCGATGGACCCGGCCGCGACTCGCCGGGATCGTCCTGGTCTCCGCCGGCATCCTGGCCTGCTTCGTCATCGCCGCACGGTGGTTCCTCGAGAGCGAGACCGGCATGGACTTCCTCGCCGCCTATCCCGGCCACTCGAGGCTGCCGGCGGATGCCGCCGGAGGCGCACCGTGGTGGGTCCAGTTGCAGCACGCGTTCAACTTCCTGTTCATCATCCTGTTGATCCGCTCCGGGTGGCTCATCCACCAGCAGGCCAGGCCGGAGGCGTATTGGATCCGCAACAACACGGGACGGTTCAAGACCAGGCGCCGGCCGACCAAGATGAGCCTGTATTTGTGGCTGCACCTGTCGATGGACGTGTTGTGGGCGCTCAACGGCATCGTCTTCGTCGTGGCGCTGTTCGTCACCGGCAACTGGCGGCGCATCGTGCCGGTCCATTGGGACATCGTCCCCAACGCGGTCTCGGCCGGGCTGCAATACCTGTCATTCGACTGGCCGGTCAACACTCCGTGGACCGGCTACAACGCGCTGCAGGTGATCGCCTACGGCCTCACCGTGCTGGTCGCGGGGCCGCTGGCGGCGGTCACCGGCATCCGGATGTCCCCCGTATGGCGCAGCGAGTGGCGCATCAGCAGGATCTATCCGGCCGAGGTCGCCCGCGCGATCCACCTGCCGGTGATGATCTACTTCTCGGCGTTCATCGTGGCCCACTTCGCCCTGGTCCTGTCGACCGGAGCGGGCGAGAACCTCAACTTCATGTATGCGAATCAGCCTCCGGGCAGCACCAGTTGGTGGGGCCCGGCGATCTTCTCGGCGACACTCCTGGTCGTGGTCGTCGCCTGGATCGCAGCCCGCCCGTTCTTCATGCAGGGTGTTGCGCGGCTGACGGGGAAGGTCACCAGCCGCTAGCCCCAGCCGGGCGCCCCGGCCGCTGCCAGCTGGTCGAGTAGCCGAGCGCCCAGCGCGAGGCGTATCGAGACCTGCGAGCACACGTTGCCAAACCAGCCTGGCAACGCTTGTTACGAGGTCTCGATACAGCTCCCCCGCTCCGTCACCCCACGAAGTTTCTCCTC
>CAYPQR010000236.1:0-5254 GCA_964412865.1 uncultured Intrasporangiaceae bacterium | reverse complement strand
GGGTGTAGGCGTGGATCGTGGTCATGAGGCCCTTGACGATCCCGAACTCGTCGTGCACGGCCTTGGCCATCGGCGCGAGGCAGTTCGTGGTGCAGGACGCGTTGGAGATGATGGTGTGCGACGCCGGGTCGTAGTCCTGGTCGTTGACACCCATCACGATGGTGATGTCGTTGTTCTTGGCCGGGGCCGAGATGATGACCTTCTTGGCGCCACCGTCCAGGTGGGCCTTGGCCGCGTTGGCGTCGGTGAAGCGGCCGGTGGACTCCAGCACGATGTCGGCGCCGACGTCACCCCACTTGATGGCTGCCGGATCCTTCTCGGCGAACGAACGGATCACCTTGTCGCCCACGGCGATGCCCTTGTCGGTGACCTCGACGGGCTGGTCGAGTCGGCCCAGGATCGAGTCGTACTTCAGCAGATGCGCCTGCGTGGCGTCATCCCCCAGATCGTTGAATGCCACGACCTCGATGTCGGCGCCGCTCGCCAGGGCGGCGCGGAAGAAGTTGCGGCCGATCCGGCCAAATCCATTGATACCTACGCGGACGGTCACGATCGACCCATCCCTTCCTTCAAGGTTGTGATTCCTGGACACATCGAGCCTATGGGATGCGGGGCCCGCCGCCGCAGTCGGTCTCACAACCCAGACGTGCGGCGATCAGCCGTCCAGCATGTCGGGTGTCAGGCTGGCCTCGGTGCCGGGCACACCGAGCTCCTCGGCGCGGCGGTCGGCCATGGCCAGCAGCCGCCGGATTCGCCCGGCGACGGCGTCCTTGGTCATCGGCGGATCGGCGGCCTGGCCCAGTTCCTCCAGGCTGGCCTGCTTGTGCTCGAGCCGCAGCTTGCCCGCAGCCGCCAGATGGTCGGGCACATCCTCGCCGAGGATCTCCAGCGCCCGCTCGACCCGCGCACCCGCCGCGACGGCGGCGCGGGCGGAGCGCCGCAGGTTGGCGTCGTCGAAGTTGGCCAGCCGGTTCGCGGTGGCGCGGACCTCGCGCCGCATACGGCGCTCCTCCCATGCGAGGAAGGTGTCGTGCGCACCCAGCCGGGTGAGCATGGCCCCGATCGCGTCGCCGTCGCGAATCACCACACGGTCGACGCCGCGCACCTCCCTGGCCTTGGAGGCGATACCGAGCCGGCGTGCCGCACCGACCAGTGCGAGGGCGGCCTCGGGTCCCGGACAGGTGATCTCCATCGAGGACGACCGGCCGGGCTCGGTCAACGAGCCGTGTGCGAGGAAGGCGCCGCGCCACGCGGCCTCCGCGTCGCAGACCGAGCCGTTGACCACCCGCGGCGGCATGCCGCGCACGGGGCGGCCGCGGCCGTCGATCAGGCCGGTCTGACGGGCGAGCGCCTCGCCGCCCTTCACCACGCGCACCACATAGCGGCTGCCGCGCCGCAGACCCCCGGCACTCATGACCAGCAACTCCGAGCTGTGGCCGTACATGTCGGCGATGTCCTGTCGCAGCCGCCGGGCCGCGTGGGCCGTGTCGAGCTCGGCCTCGATCACGATCTGCCCACCGACGATGTGCAACCCCCCGGCAAATCGCAGCACGGCCGAGATCTCGGCCTTGCGGCAGCACACCTTCGTCACCGTATGGCGGCTGAGCTCGTCCTTCACGCCCTCGGTCATGGCCATGCGCGCCATCCTCTCACCGGCCCTTTCTGCCCCCGGCCGAACATCGGCCCGGCGACGTCTCCCCTGACATGGCCCCTACTCGACCACATCTCGATATGCGGCCGCCAACCGCAAGCTGTCATGGGTCCCTGGCACCTCGGGATCCGCCACGTCCTTGAACACCACCTCCGCCCCCAGTGCCTGAGCGGTCTCGCGCAGTTGCTCACCGTGATCTGCCACCACCGACGGGTCGGCCAGCACGACGTCGAGGTGCAGGTCCGGTGCATGGGCCGCGAGGACTTCGAGATGGTCGGACGCGCTGAACCCTTGTGTCTCACCCGTGTTCAACGCCATGTTCAACGTCAGCATTCGTCGAGCGGACGTGTGCACGAGTGCATCTCGCAGATCCGGGACCAGCAGGTGGGGCATCACCGAGGTGAACCACGACCCAGGACCGAGGATAACCCAATCCGCGTCGAGGACGGCATGCACGGCCTCCCTGCACGGCAACGGAGGGTCGGGGTCGATCCGCACGCCGAGCACGCGGCCCTGCGTGGTCGCGACCGACACCTGCCCGGCCACGGTGGTCACCTCGTCCGGATGGCCCGGGTCGGCTCCCACGACGCTCGCCTCGATGCGCAAGGGCTCCCCGGCCATCGGCAGCACCCGGCCCCGGGCGCCGAGCAGCCGCCCCACGAGGTCGAGGCCGGCGATGGGGTCTCCGAGCAGATCCCACAACGACGCGATGATCAGGTTGCCGAGGGCATGACCGCCGAGCGGGCCGTCTCCGGCGAACCGGTGCTGCAGCGCGTCGCGCCACTGCAGACCCCACTCGGAGGTGTCGCAGAGCGCGGCGAGCGCCATGCGCAGGTCACCCGGCGGCAGGATGTCGAACTCCTTCCGGAGCCGTCCACTGGAGCCGCCGTCGTCGGCGACCGTCACGATGGCGGTGATCCGGTCGGTCACGAGCTGGAGGGCCTGGAGCGAGGCGGCGAGACCGTGTCCGCCGCCGAGTGCTGCGATTGCGGGGCGTCGCACGGTCTACTCGCGGCCGAGGTCGCGGTGGACGAGGATGGCGTGCACCCGGTCGCTGCCGAGCCGGGCGGCGAGCGCCTCGGCCATCGCGACGGACCGGTGTTTGCCTCCCGTGCATCCGACGGCGAGGGTGACATAGCCGCGCCCTTCGCGCATGTAGCCCTCGAACATCGGCTGCAGCAGTGCGACGGTGCCCTCGAGGAATTCCTTGGCGCCGGGCTGTTCGAGCACGAAGTCGGACACGACCTCGTCCTTGCCGGTGTAGGGGCGAAGTGCGGGATTCCAGAAGGGATTCGGCAGGAAGCGCATGTCGAACACGAGGTCGGCGTCCAGCGGAATACCGTATTTGAAGCCGAACGACATCACCGCGATCCGCAGGTCGGGGCCCTCGTCGCTGCCGACGAACTCCCGCACCTTGGCGGTCAACTGGTGCACGTTGAGGCCGCTGGTGTCGATGAGGATGTCGGCGTTGGACCTCAGGTCGCCGAGCAGCTCACGCTCCTTGATGATGCCGTCCAGCAGCCGGCCGTCGTCCTGCAGCGGGTGCGGCCGCCGCACCGACTCGAACCGCCGGACCAGTGCCTCGTCGGTGGCGTCCATGAAGACCACCGACGGCCGCCAGCCATGGTCTCGCAGATGGTCCAGACCCTCGCGCAGGTCGGTGAAGAACGTGCGGGAGCGCACGTCGACGACGGCCGCGAACTGTGGCGCCTCCTTGCTCTCCTGTCCGATCAGTTCGGCCATCGGCACCAGCATCTGCGGAGGCAGGTTGTCGATGACGTACCAGCCGCGATCCTCCAGCACGTTGGCCGCCGTGGTCCGGCCCGCCCCGCTCATACCGGTCACGATCACCAGCTGCGCGTCACGGGACGGTGACGTGTCGGTCATCGGATCTCCTTCAGTCGAGGACTTCACCGGTGGTCAGATTCACGGCCGGTGTCCCGGCATCGTCTTCTGACAGCTTGGCGTGGATCGTAGCCGCCAGGGTGGGTCCGATGCCCTTGACCTGACTGATCTGCTCGATGTCGGCCTCCCGGATCTTCTTGACCGACCCGAAGGCGCGCAGCAACGCCTTGCTGCGCACCTGCCCCAGCCCGGGGATCTGGTCGAGCGCGGAACGCGTCATCGCCTTCGAGCGGCGCTGCCGGTGGAAGGTGATGGCGAACCGGTGCGCCTCGTCGCGCACCCGCTGCAGCAGGTAGAGCGCCTCGCTCGTGCGGGGCAGGATGACCGGGTAGTCGTCGCCCGGCACCCATACCTCCTCGAGACGTTTGGCCAGGCCGACAACGGCCACGTCGTCGATGCCGAGCTCGCCCATGGCGCGCACGGCGGCGTCGACCTGCGGTTTGCCCCCGTCGACGACGATCAGCTGCGGCGGGTAGGCGAATCGCCGGGGCCTGCCGGTCTGCTCATCGATCGGGGCGGCATGTGCGGTGACCTGAGCGCCCGACGCGTCCTGCTCCTCGATTGCGCCGGACCCGCCCTCTTCATCGTCCGGTTCGTCGGCGATCTCCAGATCCGCCGAGTCGGCCCGGTCGGCGAGGTAGCGCTTGAACCGCCTCGTGAGCACCTCGTCCATGGCGGCGGTGTCGTCGACACGCACCGTGCCGTCGGGCTGCGGCGTGCCCCGCACGATGAACCGGCGATACTCGCCCTTGCGCGGCAGGCCGTCCTCGAACACGACCATCGACGCGACCACATTGGTGCCCTGCACGTGTGAGACGTCGAAGCACTCGATGCGCAGCGGCGCCTCGCGCAGGTCGAGTGATTCCTGCAACTCCTCCAGAGCCTGGCTGCGCGCCGTCAGGTCCCCGGCCCGGCGCACCTTGTGCCGGCCGAGGGCCTGCTTGGCGTTGCGCTCGACCGTTTCCATCAAGGTGCGCTTGTCCCCCCGCTTGGGAACGCGGAGCGACACCTTGGCACCGCGCAGGCTTTCCAGCCACTGCGCCATGGATGCCGCGTCGGGGGGCAGCACCGGCACCAGCACCTCGCGCGGCACGCCCTCGGGCGAGGCCCCGCCGTAGACCTGCTGCAGCAGCCGCTCGATCACCTCCGCCAGAGCCAGGTCGCCCTCGGTCTGGATGTCGACGACCCATCCGCGTTGACCTCGGATGCGGCCGCCGCGCACGTGGAAGACCTGCACCGCGGCCTCGAGCTCGTCGCAGTCGAGCCCGAACACGTCGGCGTCGGTCGCGTCGCCGAGGACGACCGCGGACTTCTCGAGGGCCTTCTCCAGGGCGGCGAGGTCGTCCCGACGGCGCGCGGCGGTCTCGAAGTCGAGGTCGGCGCTGGCCTGGCGCATCTGCTGCTCCAGCCGACGCACGAAGCGGGAGGTGTTGCCCGCCATGAAGTCGCAGAACTCCTCGGCGATCTCCCGGTGCTCCTGCGGCGTCACCCGGCCCACACAAGGTGCCGAGCACTTGTCGATGTAGCCCAGCAGGCACGGCCGCCCGACCTGTTGTGCGCGTTTGAACACGCCCGCGCTGCAGGTGCGCAGCGGGAAGACCCGCAGCAGCTGATCGAGCGTCTCCCGGATGGCCCAGGCGTGGCCGTACGGGCCGATGTACCGGGTCCCCTTGAGTTTGGTGCCACGCATCACCTGGG
>CAYPQR010000235.1:0-5279 GCA_964412865.1 uncultured Intrasporangiaceae bacterium | reverse complement strand
ACGATCACGACGTCTCCGAGCACGAATGGCTGCTCGGCTATCGCTGGGACATCGTCCTGACCGGCACCCATGCGACCAGGATGGAGCAGGAGGCCGACCATGACTGACGCCCCGGACCTGACACCGACCGGCGGGCAGACCGTCGGACCCTTCTACTCCTTCGGGCTCGAATACGACGGCAGCAACCACCTGGTGCCACCTGGGTCGGCTGGTGCGATCCAGTTGCACGGCTACGTCTATGACGGCGCGGGCGAGACCGTACCCGATGCGTTGCTGGAGATCCGGCAGGCCGACGCCGCGGGCAATGTGCCCACGGTCGCCGGGTCGCTGCACAGAGACGGCTTCACGTTCACCGGATGGGGACGATGCGGCACCGACCCCTCGGGGCATTACACGTTCTCGACGATCGAGCCCGGGCCGGTCGGTGACTCGCCGGCCGCCTACTTCGCCGTCACCGTGTTCGCGCGTGGGCTGCTGAACCGGCTGTTCACCCGGATCTACCTGCCGGGTGGCGCATTCGAGCGCGATCCGCTGCTCCGAGGCGTCGAGGAGGCTCGCCGCAGCACCTTGGTGGCGCAGCGCGACGCGGAGAGTTCATTGCGGTTCGACGTCCATCTGCAGGGGCCGGACGAGACGGTCTTCATCAGCTATCCGCGGCTCGAAGGCTGAGCGCAGTGGTGAGTCGCCTCCTGTCTCCCGGCGCAGCAGAGCGTCCGGGCGGTGACCGGGAACTCGTCGCGCGCATGCTCGACGTGGAGGTCGCCTGGGCAGCGGTCCTGCATCGAGCAGGACGCATCGGGCCAAAGGAGGTGACGCAGATCCGTGACGCCGCACGTGCTCTCGCGGATCGCTCCGACACCGCGGACTCCCTGGTGGCGGGCACCTCGAACGGCGGCAATCCGGCGATCCCTCTGGTTGCGATCCTGCGGCGTGAGCTCGAGCCGGTGTCCGCGGACGCGGCGTGGATCGTTCACCGCGGCCTGACCAGCCAGGACACTCTCGACACGGCGCTCGTACTGATCGCGCGAGACGTGCTCGACTCGGTGCGTGATGATCTGGGGGCCGCCGTCGCGGCCACCGCGAGCCTGGCATCACGGCACCGGACGAGTCTGATGATCGGGAGGACTCTCACCCAGCAGGCCACGCCGACCACGTTCGGGCTGCGTGCTGCCGGATGGCTGCAGGGGCTGACCTCGGCGGTGCATGCCGTCACCGCCGCGCGGGCCACCCTGGCCGTGCAGTGCGGCGGCGCCGTGGGCACACTCGCGGCGATCGCCGAACTCGTGCCGGGGTGCGACCCGCTCGCCCTCTCGGCCGACCTGGCCCATGAGCTCGGGCTGCAGCCGGCGTTGCCGTGGCATGTCGAGCGCAGCCGCATCACCCGCCTGGGCGGGGCATTGGCCGCGACCGCCGACGCCTTCGGTCATATCGCCACCGATGTGGCGACGCTGTCACGCACCGAGATCGGTGAGCTCGGCGAGCCGGCGGCAGCCGGCCGTGGCGGTTCGTCCACCCTCCCGGGCAAGCGGAACCCGGTGCTCTCGGTCGAAATCCGTCGGGCCGCGCTCGGCGCCCCTCACGATCTGGCAGCCCTGCACATCGCGTCCACCCTCGCCGTCGATGACCGTCCCGACGGGGCATGGCACAGCGAATGGCAGCCGCTGGTCCGCCTACTCGATTCGGCCCGGACCGTGACGACGCTCGGCCGCGAACTTCTCGAGGGCCTGGAGGTGCACACCGAAACGATGAGAGCACACCTGGATCGGGCTCTGCCCGGCGCGTTGGCCGAGCGGGAGTCCATGCATCGCTCCGGAGACGCCGCATCCGAAGCCGCCGGGCCGGAAGGCTATCTCGGCGCAGCAGACCAGATCGTCGACCAGGTGCTGAAAGCGGCCGAGGAGATCGAATGGTGACCCTGGCGACCACGCTGCTCGTCGACGGGCCGGAGGGTGGCGACACGCTGGTGGTCGGGCCGTCGCTCGGCACCGCCGTCACCCCGCTGTGGCGAAAGTGCGCTGACATGCTGTCCGACCGCTGGCGGGTGATCGGCTGGGATCTGCCCGGCCACGGCCACAGCATCGCGACCGACGCGTCGTTCACGGTGGCGGACCTGGCGGAGTCGGTGCGGCGCGCCGTGCGACCGGCGATCACCGGAGACGCCTGGTATGCGGGGGTTTCGGTCGGGGGAGCGGTCGGGCTGCACCTCGCCCTCGAAGACTCAGATGATTGGCGCGGATTCGCCATCATCTGCTCCTCGCCACGTTTCATGGACGAGCAGCGCTGGCGGGAGCGCGCCGAGCTCGTGCGCCGCGCCGGCACACCCGTGATGGTGGGCCCGTCGTCGAAGGTCTGGTTCGCGCCCGGCTCGATCGAGCGAGACCCGTCCACGTCCACCGCGCTGCTCGACAGCCTGCAGCACGCCGACGCACAGAGCTATGCGGCGACCTGTGAGGCGCTGGCGACGTTCGACGTGCGCGACCGGCTCGATGGGCTACCCCCGAAGATGCTGGTGATCGCCGGCACCCATGACGAGGCGGCACCCCCGGAGGTCGGGCAGACCGTCGCGGACGCGTCCGACGGCGGACGACTCGAGGTGATCGACGACGCCGCTCACCTGGCACCGGCCGAGCAGCCCGGCCGCGTTGCCGCCATTCTGCACGACATCGACTCCTGGACAAGGTGACCCAACGTGGACTCAACACAGACTGCGAGGCAGACGGCCGACGCCGGAATGAAGGTGCGGCGCGCCGTGCTCGGAGATGCGCACGTCGACCGCGCGTCGGCTCGGGTGACGCCCCTGACGGAGGACTTCCAGGATCTGATCACACGCTATGCGTGGGGCGAGATCTGGACTCGGCCCGGCCTGGACCGGCGTATGCGCAGCGCCATCACGCTGACCGCACTCATCGCCAAGGGTCACTGGGGAGAGCTGGAGATGCATGTGCGCGCGGCGCGCCGAAACGGGCTCAGCGCCGACGAGATCGGCGAGGTCCTACTGCAGTCCGCCATCTATTGCGGTGTTCCGGATGCCAACCATGCGTTCGCCGTGGCGAGTGCCGTGTTGCGAGAGGAGGGCGAGTGACGATGGCGGTGACGTTCAGCGAGTCGGCCGAGCAGGCCGTGTCGGGCATCGCGGACGGATCGACCGTGATGATCGGTGGATTCGGCACGGCCGGCCAGCCGGTGGAACTCATCGACGCCCTGCTCGAGCAAGGAGCCACCGACTTGACGGTGGTCAACAACAACGCGGGCAACGGCGACGTCGGCCTCGCGATCCTCATCAAGGAGCAGCGGGTCCGCAAGATGATCTGCTCCTTCCCCAGGCAACGCGATTCGTGGCACTTCGACGCGCTCTACCGCTCCGGCGAGATCGAGCTGGAGCTGGTGCCCCAGGGCAACCTCGCGGAGCGCATCCGGGCGGCCGGGGCCGGCATCGGTGCGATGTATGTGCCGACGGGCTATGGCACGCCGTTGGCGGAAGGCAAGGAGATCCGTGAGATCGACGGTCGTCACTACGTGCTGGAATACCCGATCCGTGCCGATGTCGCGCTGATCAAGGCACACCGGGCCGACGGTGTCGGAAACCTCGTCTATCGCAAGACAGCCCGGAACTTCGGCCCGATCATGGCGGCGGCCGCCGCCACCACGGTCGTGCAGGTGCACCGGACGGTGGCGACGGGCGAGATCGACCCTGAAAGCGTCGTTACCCCGGGCATTTACGTCGACCGCGTCGTCGAGATCCCCGACCCTGCGATCCCGAGTGAGGACTGACACATGCCGACGGAAACCTTGACCCGGGACCAGCTGGCCGAGCGAGTCGCACAGGACGTCCCCGACGGCAGCTACGTCAACCTCGGCATCGGCCAGCCGACCAAGGTGTCGAACTACCTGCGGCCGGAGCAGGGGATCACGCTGCACACCGAGAACGGGATGCTCGGGATGGGGCACGAGGCGCGCGCCGACAACGGTGACGTCGTCGACCCCGACCTGATCAACGCCGGCAAGATCCCGGTCACGGAGGAGCCGGGCGCGGCCTACTTCCACCACGCGGATTCCTTCGCGATGATGCGTGGAGGCCACCTCGACATCTGTGTGCTCGGCGCATACCAGGTGTCGGCGACGGGTGATCTGGCCAACTGGAGCACCGGTGCGCCCGGGGCGATTCCGGCCGTCGGAGGCGCCATGGACCTTGCCATCGGAGCCAAGCGCACCTTCGTGATGATGTCTTTGCTGACGAAGGAGGGCGTGAGCAAGCTGGTGCCGCAGTGCACCTACCCCCTCACCGGAGTGGGGTGCGTCAGCCGTGTCTACACCGATCGTGCCGTCTTCGCGATCGACGCCGACGGGGTCGCGGTGGTCGATCTCTATGGCACGACGTTCGACGAATTGCAGGATCTGGTGCCCGTTCCGTTGCGTCAGGCCGGACCGTGACGAACGGTGTCGCGGCGCCCGCCGGCGCCTACGTGCAGTCGCTGGCCAGAGGGCTGGCGGTGATCGCCTGCTTCGATGCGCAGCATCCGGTGCTGTCGCTCGCGGACGTCGCGCGCCGGGCCGACCTCAACCGCGCTGCGGCGCGCAGGTTCTTGCACACGCTCGTCGAACTCGGGTATGTGCGTGTCGAGGGCAGGATGTTCGCGCTCACGCCGAAGGTGCTGCAGCTCGGCTTCGCCTATCTTTCGTCGATCCGTCTGCCCGAGATCGCCGAGCCCCACCTGAAGGCGCTGTCGCAGCGTGTCGGGGAGTCGACGTCGGCGTCCGTCCTCGACGGGGGTGACATCGTCTATGTCGCTCGCGCCGCGACCCACAGGATCATGAGCGTGCGGATCAGTGTGGGCACCAGGTTTCCTGCCTACGCCACCTCGATGGGACGAGTCCTGTTGGCGGCTCTGCCAACCCGAGGTCTCGACGAATACCTGCGCACGGTGTCGCTGGATGCCATCACGGGCAGGACGGTGGGCACGGCCGACGATCTGCGCTCGGCGCTGGAGGTCGTTCGTGAGCAGGGGTATGCGGTGGTGGACCAGGAGCTCGAGGTGGGTCTGCGCTCCGTGGCCGCTCCGGTGCGCGGCAAGGACGGCCAGGTCGTCGCCGCCGTCAATGTCTCGACCGCTACGGGTCAGGTCGCCGCGGAGGACGATCCGATCCCGCGCATTCTTCCGGAGTTGCTCGCCACAGCGGACCGCATCTCCGATGAGCTCGCGGTCGTACCCATCGACTGACGCGCCCCGGCTGGTCGAGTAGGGCGGAGGAGCGAAGCGGGGGAGCCCGTATCGAGACCT
>CAYPQR010000234.1:0-5283 GCA_964412865.1 uncultured Intrasporangiaceae bacterium | reverse complement strand
ACCGATTTCGTGGTCGTCGGTGCCAACGCGGGCACCAAGGCCGACAAGGCGGAGCAGCTCGGCGTGCCGACCCTCGACGAGGCGGGGTTCGTCGAGCTGCTGGAGCACGGGCCGGGGGAGTCCGACGACGGTGACGAGTGAGCCGCGGCGGCCCACCGCCGGCGCCCTCGGCACTCGCCCGCGCCGTCGTCCCGGTGCCCTGCGACACTGGACGTATGGCTGCGCACGATGTCGTGATCTATTGGCGCCCCGGCTGCCCCTTCTGCATGACCCTGAGGATGGCGTTGCGCGACCGGACGGAGCGGGCGACCTGGCACAACATCTGGGAGGACCCGGAGGCCGCCGCCTACGTGCGCAGTGTCAACGACGGCGACGAGACGGTGCCGACCGTCGTGATCGACGGTGTGCCCCATACGAATCCGAGTCCGCTCAAGGTGCGCAAGGTGCTCGGCGACTGAGTGCCCGCAGCACGGAACTGCGGTGGTCGAGCGCGTCAGCGGCGGTCACGCGCCAGCCGGCTCGGCCACCAGACGCCGGGGCCGATGTCGTGGACCAGGGCGGGCACCAGCAGCGAGCGGACGATCAGCGTGTCGAGCAGCACGCCGAACGCGACGATGAACGCGATCTGCGCGAGGAACAGCAGCGGGATCACCGACAGGGCCGAGAACGTCGCCGCCAGCACGATGCCGGCCGACGTGATCACCCCGCCGGTCGACGCCAGGCCGCGCAGAACACCCGTCCGGGTGCCGCGGCGCACACTCTCCTCCCTGACGCGTGACATGAGGAAGATGTTGTAGTCGACGCCGAGGGCGACCAGGAAGACGAACCCGAAGAGCGGCACGGCCGGGTCGGCCGCCGCGAAGCCGAGCACGTGATTGAACACCAGCGCCGAGACGCCGAGCGTCGCCGCGAAACTGAGCACGACGGTCAGCAGCAGGAGCAACGGGGCGACGACCGCCCGTAGCAGCGCCATGAGCAGCACGAAGATCAGCGCGAGCACGACCGGGATGACCAGATTGCGATCGCGCTCGGCCGTCGTGCGGGTGTCGAGCGTGGTCGCGGTCGTGCCGCCGACCTTCGCGGTGGGCGATGCCTTGTGAATGGCGGCACGCAGCCTCTTCACGGCATCGATCGCGGCGTCGCTGTCGGCAGGGGCTGACAGGGTCGCCTGCACTTGCACCAGCCCGTCCACGACCGCGGGAGGACGGCCGTTCCCGGCCGGGGCGCCGTTGGCACCGATCGGGACGGCTCCGGCGACGCCGCGCGTGCGCGTGGCGGCCGACACCATTGCGCGCGTGTCGGATTCGGGCCCGATGATCACCGCCGGGCTGCCCGTCCCGCCGGGGAAGTGCCGGTCGGCGACCCGCTGGCCGGTCACCGACGGGACCGTGTGCAGGAACAGGTCGGCCTGTGTCGTGCCTCCGGCGCGCAGCGTGGGCAAGAACGCGGCGAGGATCACCAGCGCCGCCCCGGTCGCGATCCACAGGGCGCGCGGACGCCGGCCGACCAGCCGAGCCACTCCGCCCCATACTCCCGATCGTTCCGGATGCGGTGAGCCGAACGCGGGTGCCTTCGGCCAGTAGGCGGCGCGGCCCAGCAGAAGCAACAGTGCCGGCAGGAAGGTCAGGGCCGCGAGGAGCGAGCAACCGATGCCGATGGCGCCGACCGGTCCGAGGCTGCTGGTCGAGTTCAGGTCGGACAGCAGCAGGCACAGCAGCGCGAGGATCACGGTCAGTCCCGACGCGACGATGGGCGGCAGCGCCTGGCGCCAGGCGACCCGCATCGCGGCCACCTTCGACTCGTGCTCGCGAAGCTCCTCCCGGTATCGCGCCGTCAGCAGCAGCGAATAGTCCGTCGCTGCCCCGACCACCAGGATGAACAGGATCCCCTGACTCTGCCCGTTCAGGGTCAGCAGGCCGTGGTCGGCGAGCGCATAGACGATGCCGCTGGCGAGGGCGAGCGCGAACAGCGCGCTGATCAACACCGCGAAGGGGAGGATCGGGCTGCGGTAGACGAGGATGAGGATGACCAGCACCACGAGCACGGCGACGAGCAGCAGGATCCCGTCGATGCCGGCGAAGGACTCGACGAGGTCCGCAAGATATCCCGCGGGGCCGGTGACGTATGCGCGCACACCCGGCGGTAGTCCCGACCCCACCAGGTCACGGACGTGTTGGACGATGTCGCCCGTTTCGTTGCCGGAGACGACCGGCACGACCAGTTCGAGCGCTTCACCGTCCTTGGATGGCACCGGGCCGCCGATCGGGCCGACCACACCGTCGATCTCGGCGATCGCGGCCTTGTCGGCAGCGGCCTTCGCGGTGAGGGCGTGGTCGACCCCGGCAGGAGCGGCATACACCACGATGGCGGGGATCGACTGATGGTCGGTGAACTTCTGTTGCAGGGTCGCGACCTGGGTCGCCTCCGCGCTGGACGGCAGGAACGCGGCCTGGTCGTTGGTCTGCACGTCGGAGAGCTTGCCCGCGAAGGGGCCGCTCAGACCCGCCACGATCAGCCAGACGACGAGTAGCGCCGCCGGCACGAGCCATCGCCATGTGCGGGTGTCCGGACCATCGCGACGGGCAGTCATGGCACAACAGCGTAGGCCTCGTCGGGGCCGGCCGGGACGACGTCAGGTGGCGGGCTGCACGACGTCCATGTCGTGGTCGTGCCGGTGCGACGTGCCGATTCGGGCCGTGGGCAGGCTCAGGCCGTCCGGCACCGGCGTCGCCCATTTCGGCGGCTGGATCCAGGTGTGCGGATCGCTCAGGTCGAATCGGGCGCCGTCGAACGTCGCCTGGCTGCAGGACATTCGACCCGCCAGGAAGTCTGCGCCGCCGAACGTCACTCGTCCTCCGGTGAGATGTGCACCGCGGAACGAGACGCGGGTGCCCGTGAATCGCGTGCGGTCGAACGAGACCGGGCTTCCGGAGAAGGTGGCCGCATGGAACGAGACACGCCCTCCGGCGAGCCGTGCGCGACCGAAGCAGAGCGAGCTGCCGGTGAGAAACGCGCCGCGGAGCGAGATCTGGCCCTCGGTCAATGTGCTCTGCTCGAAGGAGACTCGTCCTCCCGCAAGACGTGTCCGGTCGAAGGTGGCGAGGCTGCCCGCGAAGGTCGCCCGGTGGAAGGAGAGCAGGCCGCCGGTGATGCGCGCCTGGTCGAAGGAGACCATGCCGCCGTCGAATCGGGCCTGGTGGAAGGAGACGAGGCCGCCGGCGAGGGTCGACAGATCGAAGGTGACCGTGCCGTCGGTGAACTTGGTGTAGTCGAAGGAGATCTGGCTGCCGTCGAACCGTGCGCCGTCGAAGCCGACATGCGCGCCGGCGAATCTCGCGTGGTCGAAGGCGACCGGGCCGTTCCGGAAGCGGGCGTGCTCGAACGAGACCTGGCCGCCGGTGAACCTGGCCTGCCGGAAGGAGACCATGCCACCGGTGAAGGTCGCGTGTGCGAAGGAGACATGGCCACTGGAGAATTCGGCTCCCCGGAAGCTGCCCTGATCGAATACGGCGCCGGTGAAGTCGAAGTCGTAGCCGCTCCAGCTGACCGCCGCTTCTTTGCGGAGGTGCTCGCGTATGACGGAAATGATCGCGACACGGACATCCCGTTCGCCGGGCGCCCGATCGAGGGCGGCGGTCGCGGTGTCGTAGGGCTGGTAGGGCTCTCGCAGATAGGCGCACAGCGCGTCGATGCATTGCTGGCGGCGCAGGCTGTTGCTCGTCTGGTCGGCCAGGTCCGCCAGTTCGTGGACGCCTTCGATGCGGCACTGCGCAGAGGGGTCGGCGAGTTGGGCCGTCGCCGCGGCGGACTCCGTGGCAAACCTCGTCATCTGCGCCGATCTGTATCGCAGGTAGGTGACGGTCACGGCAGAGATACCGCCGACCACGAGGGCGACCGGCAGCGTCACCTTCACGATGTCCAGCGGGGCGACGTCGGAGCGGGTCGATACGAAGCCTGAGGACAGCGCGTCCTCGAGCGCGATCCATACGGCCGCGCCGGCCGCCAGGATGAGGGATGCGAAGGTGATGGCGAAGCCGGACAGGAGGAGCAGCCTGCTTCGGCGGTCGTCTATCGCCTGGAGAGAGTTCGAGCTTGCATATCGAAAAGGCATACGACGTACTTCTTGATATCGAGTTGTTTGGCTTCGTACTGCGAAACGGTGAATCAGGAGCAGAATATTCCGACGCGTGAAGCATCCGGCGACCGCGAGGAGGCGTCCGTCACAACTGGATCGACGCTCCAGCCCCGGAATCCCGCGCCAGCGGCATTGTCTCGCGTATGCTGCCGGCTGACGCTGTGATCTACGTCACGTAGAGCCTCGAGGCCCGCCCGTTCGCGGTCCGCGGCTGCTTCGCCGGCCCGAGGCGTGTGGAAGCAGGGGGCCACGAGCCCATAGACTGACCCCATGTCTTCGCTGTCCCGCGACGAGGTCGCGCACGTCGCCATGCTCGCTCGCATCCATCTGACCGATGACGAGCTCGACGTGCTGGCGGGTCAGCTCGACCAGATCGTCGGATTCGTCGGCACGGTGGGTGAGATCCTCACCGAGGACGTGCCCCCGATGTCTCACCCCCTTCCGCTCACCAACGTCACCCGTCCCGACGAGGTGCGGCCCAGCCTGACCCGGGAGGAGGCGCTGTCCGGTGCGCCCGAGAGCCAGGCCGACCGGTTCGCCGTGCCTCGCATCCTCGACGAGGAGTAGCCGCTCAGCTCACGCCCGCCCGATTCCGCTTCACCCGCTCTAGAGAAGGCCGATCTTGACCGACATCCCACGCTTGAACGCGGCGCAGCTCGCCGAAGAGCTCGCCACCTCACAGATCAGCGCAGTCGAGGCCACACAGGCCCACCTGGACCGCATCTCGGCGGTCGACGACGAGGTGCACGCCTTCTTGCAGGTCGACGCCGACGGTGCGCTCGCGGCCGCCGCCGAGGTGGACAAGAAGCGGGCGGCGGGGCAGACCCTGCCGGTGCTCGCGGGCGTGCCGATCGCGGTCAAGGACATCGCGACGACCAAGGGCCTGGTGACGACCGCCGGCAGCAAGATGCTCGAGGGCTGGGTGCCGCCCTACGACGCGACCCTGGTGACCCGGCTGCGTGGCGCCGGCATGCCGATCCTCGGCAAGACCAACATGGACGAGTTCGCGATGGGCAGCTCGACCGAGCACTCGGCATACGGCCCGAGCCACAACCCGTGGGACCTGGAGCGGATCCCGGGCGGCTCGGGTGGTGGGTCCTCGGCGGCCGTCGCCGCCTTCGAGGCGCCGCTCGCGATCGGCACCGACA
>CAYPQR010000233.1:0-5301 GCA_964412865.1 uncultured Intrasporangiaceae bacterium | reverse complement strand
ATGCGGTCGTTGATACGGGGCTCAGCGCTGATGTCTGCTCCTTCGTTTGTCGTCGGTCTCATCCTTCGGCGGCAAAGAAAATGGCTCCCCGCCACCGAAGTGCACGAGGAGCCAACGCTGCGTCCAGGACATTTATGCCGGTGATCTGCCGACCGTCGTCCTGACCGAACCCGGCGACATGCCTGTCGACGCGGGTGGAAGCTAGGCTTCTCTTGCACACCGATGCTTGCACACCGGCTGGTCTCTCAAGGTTATCAGGCGGTGGCGCCGGTCGCGAATCGGCGGGCGGGCTACGCCGCGAGCGCGTGCTGCGCGACGAAGCGCCGACGCACCCGCATGGCGCCCCATCCGACCGCGGCGACCGCGACGCCGACCAGGGCCACTCCCGCGAATCCGCCCTGGAAGCCGCCGTGGTCGATCGCCATGCCGGCGGCGGGAGAGCCGATCGCCGACCCGGCCATCATGAACGATCCGTGCCAGCCGAGAGCCTCACCTCGCGCGGCCGCGGGCACCATCCGGCTCACCGCGTCGACCGTGGAGGTGACGGTCGGCGCGCAGAACAGTCCGGCGAACACGGCCAGCGTCGCCATGGGCAACACGCCGCCGGCCAGGGCGAGCGGCGCCGTCACGCAGGCGAGGGCAAACAGCAGCGCGAACGGTGAGATCGGCCGCGGCAGCATGCCGTAGACCAGGCCGCCGACGATCGAGCCGAAGCTCCAGCACACGAGGACCAGCCCCATGACCGGCACCGCGTGCCATTCGCGCACGGCGGCGACGATCGAGACGTCGCTGCCGGTGAGCACGATCGAGGCTGCGGCAACAGCACCACACACTGCAACAAATCCGGGTCGGAACCATGCACGTCTCGGGATACGCCCGACGCCCGCCCCGGCATCGGTCTCCACGCTGCGGATGGAGGGGTTCTGCCACCACAGGACCAGGGCGACGGCCACGCCCGTCATCTCGACCAGGAAGAGCACGTGGGCAGTCGGCATGACGGTTGTGAGCCACACGCTCACCATCGGACCGACCATGTAGGACAGCTCGAGCACCACGCCGTCCAGCGAGAGCACCGTGCGACGGTCATCGTCCGCGACGGCAGCCATCAGCCCCTGGCGGATGATGGAGAACGTCGGCGACGCGAACAGGCCGCCGATCGTCGCGAATACCAACAGCTTCCAGTAGCCGACGAAGGGTGCGATGCCCCAGCAGAGCGCCGTCGCCGCGAGCAGGGGAAGCATCACCTTCCGCAGTCCGAAGCGGTCGAGCATGCGGCCGCGCAGCGGCTCCGACACCGCGATCGCGAGAGTCGCTCCGGCCGCAACCAGCCCAGCGTCCGCATAACTGCGTCCCAGCCCCTGCACCACATGCAGCGTCAAGATCACACTCACGCTGAAGACGGGGATGCGAAGGAAGAAACCGAGGATCAGAATGCGTCGCGCATCGACTCCGCGAAGGATGCGCTCATAGGACTTCACGGACACCCCTGAATACTTCCATATCGAAGTTCTCGATGCAGGTCGAGTCGGTGTGATTCCGGACACATGGGACGCCACCCTTGTGAGCGATACCAGCGGCTCCTAGAGTCCAAAGGTGGGTTGGAGCGGACGTGGGCTGCGAGGCATCGCGGCCACACCGCTGCGATCCCTCGACCAGCTGGTCGGAGGCGCAGACCGACGTCGCGTCATCCTGCCGCTGGCGGTCGTGCTCGGACTGCAGGCCGCCGACATGTCGGCCATCGGGGCGAGCGCGGGCCCCCTCGAGGCCGGGTTGCACATCGACGAGGCCCGTATCGGGCTGCTGCTCAGTGTCGGCGTGCTCGTCGGTGCCGTCATGACCCTCCCGGCCGGCGCACTCGTCGACCGAGTGCGCCGCACCCGCCTGCTCGGCTGGGCCGTCATGAGCTGGGGCGCCGCGATGGCGCTGTCCGCCGCCGCGACCGGCTTCTCCTGGATGTTGTGGTCGCGTGTCGGCCTGGGCGCCGTCATGGCCGTCGCCGGCCCCGCGACGGCGTCCCTCATCGGCGACTACGTTCCCCCGCACGAGCGCGGTCGCGTCTACGGCTATGTGTTGTGTGGCGAACTGCTCGGCGCCGCATTCGGACTGCTGGTCGCCGGAGAACTGGCCGCGATCAGCTGGCGAGCCGCCTTCCTCGTGCTGATCCTCCCTGGCATCTTCGCGTGCGGCCTGGTTCTCCGCCTGCCCGAGCCGCCCCGCGGCGCCTATCGGCGGCGGCCCGACAGCGGACGTCCCGCCGCCGATGCGCCACCGATCTCCATGGTCGCAGCGGCGCGCTACGTGCTGCGCATTCCCACCAACCTCGTACTGATCGTCGCCTCGATGCTCGGATACTTCTTCATCGCCGCACTGCGCGGATTTGCGGTCCAGTTCACCTCACAGCACTACCATCTGCCGCACTCCGTGGCCATCCTGATCGCCCTGGTCGTCGGCCTCGGCGCGCTCGGCGGCCTGTTCTTCGGCGGCCGCCTCGCCGACAGCCTGCAACACCGCGGGCATCGTGCCGCCCGCATCACCGTGCCGGGGGCGTCCGCAGCGCTGTGCGTCGCCCTCTTCTTCCCGGCACTGGCGACGCGCAACGTGTGGCTCGCCCTTCCGCTGCTGGTGGCTGCCGTCGCCTGCCTGGGCGCGGTCACCGCACCGCTCGACGCGGCACGTCTGGACGTCGTCGTCCCCGAGGTGTGGGGCCGTGCCGAGGCGATCCGCACGGTGCTGCGCGACGGCGGCGAGGCCGGCGGCCCCCTGCTGTTCGGGTGGCTGGCGGCTTCGGTGTTCACCGGTCCCGCGCGGCTCGCATACGCCTTCATGGTGAGTCTGGCCGCGCTGCTGGCCCAGGCGGCACTGCTGACCCTCGTCGCGCGCCGCACCTACCCGCGCGACAAGGCACGAGCAGAAGAGGCGTGACAGCCGCCGACCGGTTGCCGGGGCCCCGGAACGCGGATAACGTCCCGTATGTGCCGACTCCCGACCATGCCGCGTCATGACCCTCTGGGGCGACGCGCGCTCCGTCGCGACCATCGGCAGCCGCCTGTATCGCGACAGACTGAGCAATGCCTATCACGGCCGGATCAGACACGACCCGATCGCGAAGTTGCACCTCGCGCAGGGGCGCCACGATCCCTACACCGTGTATGCATCGCTGCGTCCCCGAGGGCCCCTGGTCAGGACGCGACTGGGGAACCTGGCAACTGTCGACCACTCCGTAGCCGAATCAGTATTACGGAGTGACCAATTCGGCGTGCAACCACTCGAGGGGGCAGACCCTGCGGACGACTTCGATCTGTCGTTCCTCGATCGCAATGAGCCGGATCACAGCAGGCTGCGCCGGGTCGCCGCCCCGGCATTCCGACCGCGTATGGTGCGCAGCTACGAGGAGCGCGTTCAATCGATGGTCGATGCTCTCGTCGACCGGCTCGAACACCGGGGCCGCGCGGACTTCGTGTCGGACCTGGCGGCGCCACTGCCGATCAGCATCATCACCGGCATGTTCGGCATCGACGAGACAGCCGGGATCGGGACACAGGAGTTCGCGCGACACGGAGCGGCGATCGGCGGCGCACTGGACGGCATACACTCCCTGCGCCATGCGCGCGAACTGATGGAGGCGGGTGCCGCCCTGGAGAGTATGTTCGACCGCCTGATCGAGCTGCGGCAGCGGGAACCGGCCGACGATCTGATCAGCCTTCTGGTGAGCGAGCGCGGAGATCAGGTGCGCTCGGACGAGCTCGTCCCGATGTGCATTCTGCTGCTGGTCGCGGGATTCGAGACGACGGTGAATCTCCTCGGCAATGCCCTGCGCGCCCTACTCGATCATCCCGACCAGTGGAAGCTGCTGACCGACTGTCCCGAACTCGCCGCGCAGGCGGTCGAGGAGACGCTGCGATGGGATCCTCCCGTGCAGCGCACCGCCAGAGTCAGTTTCACCCATCAGATGGTCGCCGGCACACCGGTGCACAAGGATCAGTGGATCCTCGTCATGCTGGGCGGCACCGGTCGTGATCCGGCGGTGTTCCGCGACCCGGACCGGTTCGACATCACCCGCTCCATGACGACGGACCATCTGGCGTTCTCCAGCGGAATCCACTATTGCCTGGGCGCGCCACTCGCACGGCTGGAGGCGACGACCGCGCTGCGAACGCTCGCGAGCCGGGCACCGGGTCTGCATCGCGACGGGCCGGTGACCATGCGCCGAACCACGCTCATCCGTGGGCCGCTGCACCTGCCCGTCCGGATCGGCTGACAGGCCGACACGCTTTCCTCACGAGGTGCCGTACATCGCCTCGAACAGCGCGTCGTAGCGCGCTCGCACCTGCCGTGCCTCATCGAACGTCACCCGCTGATCGACCGGGGCCAACTCCACCGGCCACTGCGGAGGTGCGTCGTCCCCCGACAGCGCCCAGGCTGCCTGCCGTGCGGCACCGCGCGCGACATACTCCGCGGCTCGCGGCAACACGACCGGCACTCCGAAGATGCCCGACGCCACGGCCTGCACCGCCTGTGATGCCGCCGCTCCCCCGATCATCAGCACTCTTTCCACCCGGATGCCCTGACGCCGCAGCGAGTCGACTCCGGCCGCCAGGTTGCACAGCATTCCCTCGACATGTGCCCGGGCGAGATTCGCCGGGGTCGCGCCATTACGCGTGAGACCTGCGAGCGTCCCTGTCGCCTCAGGCAGATTCGGCGTGCGCTCACCGTCGAGGTAGGGCAGGAGCGTCAGCCCGCCCGCACCGGGCGACGCCTCCAGGGCGAGCTGGTCGAATCGCGTCAGCCCGACGCCCAGCATGGTCGCGCCGGCCGTGAGGACCCTGGCGGCATTCAGTGTGGCCATGAGAGGTAGGTGCCCGCCCAACGCGCTGGCGAACCCGGCGATCCGCCCGCTGCGGTCCCCGACGGCGGCGGTGTGCTCGGTGAAGACGGTGCCGCTGGTGCCCAGCGACACGACGACGTCACCCGGGCGCAGCCCGAGGCCGAGGGCGGCACCCATGTTGTCGCCAGTTCCGGCTGCGACGATCATCCCGTCGTCGGTCGTGCCCGCGGGCTCGGACGGCTGCAAGACCCTTCCCACCTCGATCGACCGGCCGGCGGCGAGTTCGACGAGATCTGGGCGGTATTCGCCGGTCACCGCCGACCAGTAGCCCGTGCCCGACGCGTCGCCCCGGTCCGTCGTCCACCCGGAGAAACCGCCGCGCTCCTTCAGGATCCGACCGGTCAGCCAGTCGTGCGGGAGCACGACCGTCCTGGTGCGACGCAGGTTGTCCGGCTCGCTGCGGGCCAGCCACCTGA